>JAIYAV010000018.1 GCA_027488855.1 Saprospiraceae bacterium | reverse complement strand
TCGCAGATTGGCCAAGGATTATGAGAAAACGCCTGCTTCATCCGTAGCTTTTATGCAACTAGCTTTTATCAATATCATTTTAGCAAGATTTGACTAAATGAAATTTAAACATACTCTAAAAATAAACCCACGTTTAAACGTATGGTAAAGCAATCTGCCTTTGCAATCGCTTTACCCTGTAACTTAGGAAGAATTACACATCGAACACCGTCAGCCAGGAACGATCCAATTATTACATCACCTTCAAAAACTTCATGAGATTTAATTGTCCCATATTTTTCAAAACTTACAAATGTTTCCTTTTCATGAATAAATTTCATTTGGCCTAAATTCTCTAGCCTTATTACCTGTACTCCAAATGATGTATAGTCGGCAGTTTTAAGATGAGAACCAAATGGGCCATCAAACACCATATTTGCAGCCTCCCCCAATCTACACCACACCCATCCCTCCGGCACCTCAAACGGCACTTCCTCTGCCCCAATCGGCGGTACTTCCTTTTCTTTTTTGATCTTTTTCTCCCCAATCAATCGCTCCTTCTCCGCCTTGATTTTTGCCAACAACTGCGCCGCAGGCTCATCCTGGGGGTCTTGTGCTACCAATTTACCCTGCATCGCTTCCCGCAAAAATGCTTGGCGGAGTTGTTTGAGGAGGGTGAGTTGGTGGGTGAATTCGGAGGAAGTTTCCAATTGCTCTAAGCGATCAACCAATTCTATAAACTGGTCTTGCTCTTCTTTGGTTAAATCAGGTATTTCAAGAAGTTGGCAAAGCTGTTTAGGAGTCAAATATTTCCTATTTGTACTACCAGAAGATAAGTGAGTTATATTCCCATGAAAAAATTGAAATGTAAACAAACGCTCTAAAAATCTTGGATTGATTTTTGTAATGTCAATTTGAGCTAATGCCATATTAGTAGATGCCAAGCTTCCACTATGTTCCTCTTTTGTGATCCCAAATGCACCATTTTTCGTATCAACTTTGCACCACATTAGGTAATTCGGCTCAATGACTTGATACTTTTTCATTTTTAAATTTTTCCCAAGTTCATTTCTTCGATTAACTACACCTTGACCATATGATTGAACACCAGCTATTGTGTATTCCTGTGAATCGTCAATGATAATGGTTTTTGAGTGCCCCATCTTAATTACATCTCCTAATTTCATCTCACCACCTCCTTTAACTGCTTCAACAATTCCCCACTTCTCCCCAAACTCGCCTCCAGCATCCGTAGCAATTCTGCGCTGCTGTGCTCTTGGTTTTCCTCCTGTTTGTGGGGGTTTTTGATGTCGAGGTCGTAATTGCGGGCGATGATGCTTTGGATGTCCACTTTCCAGCACACTTCACTTTCTTCCCGTTGCTGCCACCAGGTTTTGATGGGTTCAAACTCCTGGAGCTGGATGGTTTTGGTTTTGCTGTAAGATTTTTGTCCTTCGGGCAGGCGGTGTTCGTAGTACCAGACCGTTTTAGTGGGGGCACCTTTGGTAAAAAACAGCAGGTTGGTGGCCACCGTGGCGTAGGGTTGGAACACAGAATTGGGCAAACGGATGATGGTGTGCAGGTTGCACTCTTCGAGCAGTCTTTGGCGCACGCGTTGTTTGACCCCCTCGCCGGTGAGTGAGCCATCGGGCAGTACGATCCCGGCGCGGCCTTTATCTTTCAGCAAGTGGATCATGAGCACCAGAAAGAGGTCGGCACTTTCTTTGGTGCGAAAATTTTGGGGGAAGTTGTTTTCGTTGTTGTTGGCCACAATGCCGCCAAAGGGTGGGTTGGCCAGGATGAGGTCGACCCGCTGCCGTTCCGTATAGTTGCTCAGGGGCTGATCCAGCGAGTCGCGGAAACTGATGTTGGGCACCTCCATGTCGTGCAGGATGAGGTTGGTGGTGGCCAGCAAGTAAGGTAGGGGTTTGTACTCCCAACCAAATACGTTTTGGGCGATGCTTTCGCGCTCCTCCACACTTTTGGCCTGCTTCTTCAGGTGCTCGATGGCCGCGCTGAGGTACCCCCCGGTGCCACAACTGGGGTCGAGGATTTTTTCGCCCAACTGCGGGTTCATCATCGTACAAATGAACTCGGTGATGGCGCGGGGCGTATAAAACTCGCCACTTTTGCCCGCACTCTGTAGCTCTTTGAGGATGGTTTCGTAGAGTTCGCCGAAGGCATGGCGGTCTTTGGCGATGTTGAAATCTATTTCGTTGAGTTTGTTCAACACCTTGCGGAGGTTGATGCCGCTCTTCATGTAGTTGTTGTTGCCTTCAAACACGCCGCGTACCAGCAGGGCGCGTTGGTTGGCCAGGTCTTTGCTCAGGCCCACGGGCAGGTTGCGCAGGGTGGGAAAGAGGGTTTGGTCCACAAAGTTTTGCAGCTCATCCCCCGTCATGCCTTCGTCGTTGCCGGCCCAGGCTTCCCAGTGCAGTTCGGCAGGAATAGGGCTGTTGTAATCGTCGTTGAGCACCTCCAGCTCTTTGTCTTTGTCGGAGAAGATTTTGAAAAAAAGCATCCAGCCCAATTGTTCAATGCGTTGCGCATCGCCGTTCAATCCGGTGTCTTGCCACATGATTTTGCGGATGCTGTCTAAAATTCCTTTAAGGTTTGCCATGATTAAGCACCAACTTTATAGAGTTCTTGTTCCAATTCTTTGACGGCTTCGAGGTATTTCGCCTTGCCGCCAAAATAAGCCAATATCTCCAAAGCCGAGCCATAATCG
Organism: Saprospiraceae bacterium; assembly: GCA_027488855.1. Taxonomy (GTDB): domain Bacteria; phylum Bacteroidota; class Bacteroidia; order Chitinophagales; family Saprospiraceae; genus Haliscomenobacter. The sequence goes on along the minus strand of JAIYAV010000018.1, from coordinate 31,886 downwards.
GTCAAGGGTTTCACTTTTAAAATGTCCATACTTTCCAGGTTGCTGATGCCCTGGTCGGCGTATTTGTCTAGTAGGGTTTCGAGCACGTTGCGGGCTTGCTCGCCGTATTTGCTGAAGTAGTCGCGCTTTTTCACCTTGTTGGCGCGCTCCTTGCGGGTCAGGGGCGATTGGTCGTAGGCAACATGGCAAATCAGGTCAAAGAGGTCGACTTCCCGGTTGACGGCATCGCGCAGGACATCCACGAGCACGCCCTGGCTTTCCAGTTCCCGGATGAGCACTTCCTTTTTGTCGGCGCCGTTCCAGCGCTGCAAGAAGTCGTTGAGCGAGGCGTATTGGCTTTTGATCAATTGCCGGGTATGGTCTTTGAGGCTGGTGGTGATGGGTTTGCCGTTGTGGTCAAAATACAATTCACGACTGAGTAGCACCGTTACGTCGATGCCATTGACGTAGATCTTTTCACGGGCTTCGTTCACCTGTCCGCCCAGTTGGGGGATGGGATAACGAATTTGGGGCGGCGCAATCTCAATTTCTGCTCCACTTTCTTCGTCCACGATGGGGCTTTGATCGTTTTCTTCCTCGGTCAACACCTCGGCCAGGTCGCTGTCTTCGGCCAGGGGTTTTACCCGCATGGGATCGCCATCAAATTCAGGATCGGCAAAGAGGTCGGTCACGTTGCGGAAGTCGAGAATGCTGAAAAAAAACTTGCCGTATTCTTCGTTGATGCGCGTTCCACGGCCCACGATCTGCTTGAACTTGGTCATGGATTTGATCTCGGCGTCCAGTACAATCACTTCGCAGGTTTGGGCATCCACCCCGGTGGTCATCAGCTCTGAGGTGGTGGCGATCACGGGGTATTTTTCTTCGGGGTTGGTAAAATTTTCCAGTTCCCGTTTGCCCTCGTTGTTGTCGCCGGTGATTTGCATGATGTACTTGTAGTTTTGGCTCACCAAATCGGCGTTGTGGTTGGCCAGAGCAGCACGCATGCGTTCGGCGTGGTCAATATCGGCACAAAACACGATGGTTTTGGCCATGCGGTTGTAGGCTTTGAGGAATTCGGTCAGCTTGCGGGCTACGGTATCGGTGCGCTCGTCGATGACCAGTTTGCGGTCATAGTCCTGGCGGTTGTACACGCGATCTTCCACCAGATCGCCCGCTTTGTCGCGTTTGCCCTGTTCGGGCCGCCAACCGTCCACATCCACACTCAAATGGATGCGAAGGACGCGGTAAGGTGCCAAAAAACCATCGTCGATGCCCTGCCGGAGGGAGTAGGTGTAAATGGGCTCGCCAAAGTATTCGCTGTTGGATACTTCTTTGGTTTCCTTAGGCGTGGCGGTGAGACCAATGTGGGTGGCGCGGTGGAAATAGCGTAGGATCTCGCGCCAGGCGCTGTCTTCCTTGGCACTGCCCCGGTGGCACTCGTCAATGACGATGAGGTCAAAAAACTCGGGCGAAAACTGCTTGTAGGCGTTGGCTTCTTCGTCAGCACCCGACAGGCCCTGGTACAAGGCCAGGTACACTTCGTAACTTTTGTCGATCATGCGCTGCTTGACCAGCGTCATTTTGTCTTTGAAGTGTTTGAAATCACCGCGCTTCGTTTGATCGATCAGGGCATTGCGATCGGCCAGAAAGAGGATGCGTTTTTTGGCCCCACTTTTCCACAAGCGGTGGATGATTTGAAAGGCGGTATAGGTTTTGCCCGTGCCGGTGGCCATTACGAGCAGGATGCGGTTTTGCCCATTGGCAATGGCTTCTACGGTACGGTTAACGGCAATCTGTTGGTAGTAGCGCGGGCTGCGGCCACTGCCGTCGAGGTAATAATCCTGGGTGACAATGCGCTCGGCTTCGGCACTGCTAATGCCTTTGTATTGTTTGTAAACCTCCCACAGGGCAGCAGGCGAAGGGAAATGATCGAGGCTCAACTCGGTTTCCAATGCCCCTTCCCCAGCCGTGCGGTCGTGAAACACAAATCCATCGCCATTGCTGCTGAATACACAAGGGATGTCCAGGATGCGGGCGTATTCCAGGGCCTGCTGCATGCCCGCCCGCACGGAGTGTTTGTTGTCCTTGGCTTCAACGATGGCAATGGGGATATTGGGCTTGTAATAAAGGATGTAATCGGCTCTTTTTTTGGCACCCCGGGTGTGGAGTTTGCCTCGAAAGTAAATTTTGCCATCGGTAAAGGATACTTCTTCGAGCAGCTGTGTGATCTTGTCCCAACCGGCCTTTTCAATGGCGGGGGTAATGAATTTGGTGCATATGTCGCGCTCGGAGAGGCTTTTTTTATCGATCATTTTGGGCAAAGCTGTGGTTTTCTGTAGCAAGATACATACAGGAAATAGATTATGCAAGAAGATTGTTTTGAAGCTTGCTTCTTACTAGCGCAGAGGCCAGAAAATTTGGGGTGGTCAAAAACGAAGTTCGCGGGGCAAATTTCAAAATTTGGGGTGGTCAAATGTGTGTAAAAATGCCTTGTTTGAGGGGCTATAGCCTTATATTTTTGTCAAAGCAATCAGGCCCATATTAGATGCGGTGACGGGAGATCCTTTTTCTTTTCTAAATACTGCCACACAGGCATACCTAGATTATCAGGAAGCCATTCATGTCGCATTGACCCATCTTTGTTGGTGCGATAAAGTATGGTGTCTCGAACAGAACTAACCACTCACATTTTACTAATCAATTCAAAAATCAAATCTATGAAAACCATATTGAACCTCGTTTGCACCATCATGTTTTTTAGCTTTTTAGGTGCTTTTACTAGCTACAGTCAAGATTTATCTTTAAGCGAACAACAAGAGATTATCCGTAACGATGCAGATTACAAACTCTTTATTGATCATCTAAAGAAAAGCCAGGAACTAGCTTTAACGAACTACTTTGGCAACCTCAAACTGGAACCAGAACCAACCAGACCACCTGCTACGGATCAGGAGTTAGTGGAATATCTTCGCCAGTCTGGTGTAAAACATCCTGAGGAGTTTGTTCAATTAAAGAATGATCTCGCTGGTAGTATGTCTCGCATGGTGAAAAAACATGATTTTTTACGCGAAAAATCCACGGAAGAGCAAAAGGTATTTTTTAAAACCCTACTTGAACAATACGGTGACGCAAATTTAAGTCAGGAGTTTTTGCTCAATGCCTTACAAAAAAGTAAGCAGAATTAATCCTATTCAATGCTACTTATCTATAACCAGTGCCATGGAAACAAACCAATTCCATGGTGCTGGTTATTTTAGGAACTGCCCGACTAATTAATAATAAATCCTAATGAATTGATTATCAAAGACATTTTTTACATCCTGAGTGCCTTGTTTTTGGTACTGGCTCTGACGACGATCTACAATACTTTTAAAGGCGCTTGAAGTGATTGGCTCACCTGTGAGTAGTCTAAGTCATGTATTTGAGTCGGATAGGACCGGGTAAAAAATTATACACCTTGGCTAACAAAACCCAGCACAATGTGTGAATCCTACAACTTATTCACAAGCTTGTGTAACGTTTAACGCCACTTGTGGAATCCCTCATTGCACGGGTAGAGTCGTGCAGGGTATTGCTGCAATTGATTGAACGGTACACCCCCGAAGAATTGAATGAAATTACCCAATCTATTGTAGACCATATCCCGGTGAATTTCACCTACGAGGAAGCACTGAAGTACCAAAACGATTATTACAAAGCACTGGTGGACTACAAAAAAGAATTTAGAGAAGAAAAAAATATTTGGGATAAATTCCTGGACATCTTGGCCGGTGGCACACACCAGTCACCGTCGGAAAGAGTAATGTTGGATAGATGGATTGATGGCGAAAAAGGGGATTTATAAAGCAAACTGCGGAGAATAAGTGACGGTTCCAACCTCACACCCAAACCCCAAACACCTCTTTATCCCCCACCATGATCCATTCCTGCCGCCAGGACTTCTCCTTCTTGTGCTCAAAAATGAGCAAAAACCCCGTTTTCAGGTGCTGCCGATCAAGGTAATCACTCAACTGAGCCAAACCAGCTTGGTGCGCTTTCTCGCCGTACCAACGTTTTAGTTCGATGATGTACTTGTGCTGAAAATAGGTAACCACCACATCCAGGCGTTTTTCTTCCGAGATTTGGGGCTCTTTGAACGTATGGCCTTTCCCGTTCAGAATGGGGTTAAGGAAGGATAAGAATACTAGCCGAGCATTGCGCTCCAAAAAATCCTGATCCTTTTTATCGTGTTCCGACTGCATGAACTGCTGAAATTTAAGCAGCACCGCTTCAATGTCCAGACCATTGTCGGCAATTTTGAAGTGCTCACTGAAATTGTAATCGCGGCCGTAGGTGATTTCTGTTTTTACGGTCATGTAGTTGTATAGGCGCTGCTCGTAGATGCGGTTGTGGATGGCTAGGCGACCATTTTCCTTGAAGATACCGTACATGCGCCCAAAATTGGTGAGTGGTTCATCCGGATTGAAGGAGATCACGTCGCCATCGATGATCACCCGATATACCAGATCGTAGAGGGCAGGATTGTTCTCTAGGTTTTTGATCAAACTGTCAAAGTTGGTATTGTTTTCTTTTAGGAGTAGGTTGACCGCACGATCCACATCTTCCAATACCCAGCGCCTTTCCGCTTTTTGGGGCAACAGTTTTTCGGCAATAATTTTGCACAATTTGCTCACCAAAAAAGGGTGCCCAGAGGTGAAGTAATACAGCCTTTCGGCAATTGGGGTTACTTCCAGCTCTACTTGCTCTGCCAGGCGGTATTCTTCCAACATCGGTGCAATCTCGGCAGGATTAAAACTCATTTCTACCTCAAAATCTGCGGCGATGTTCCAAGGGCTATTGTATTGTGCTTGATCCCCCGACCGCATTTTTGATTTCAGGGATTTGATGTCGTGTACGCCCGCTAGAATAACGCTGTGAAAAGTCAAGTTATAGGGTTGATCTCTTCCTAGGTACTTCGTTCGAAGCATGCCTAAAAAGCTCAAAAATGGCAAAAAATTAACACTTACATCAACTTCATCAATAAGGATTACTAATTTCTTATCTGCTTTTTGGACTAATTTGGTGATGACTCTAGAGAGACTGTTCATGTCTTCTATCTGAGGGATCATTTGAGCCAAAAAAGCTGATAATTCCGGGTCTAAGTACTCCAATCTTTTGTTAAGCTCGTTGATGAACATAATCGCAAATGACTTGTCTGACTCAAGCCATTTTTCATCTACACCTTGTAAATTCATCTCTAGAGGCAAGTAACCATCTTGTTTGTTCAACAAATTGTTAATCAAAAAGAGCATGGTCGTTTTACCATATTGACGAGGCCGATTGATGATAAAATATTGTCCCCGTTCCACCATGTCCATGATGGTCGCCATCTTGGCGCGAGTGTCCATCATATAATGCCGCGTAGGAAAGCAGACGCCCGTAATGTTGAACTCCTTTTTCATAAAGACAAAGTTATTCAAATTTTGACACTATGCAGAAGGTGGAATCTTCCCTTTTTGCATTTCAACAATAAAACAGGGTACCTCAAAAGAAAAGGTCAAATTTGTTTTGGGAGCGATAAAAAAATAAGTGCTTCACTTTTTCATCGTTCCTTAGACCAGTCATTTATTGCCTTTCCCGTCAGGGTCTCGGCTGTATCCAACGTCTTCCTTTTTGAGGATTTTCTCAAAAATTCAACGACAAAAAACTACATCAAATAAATCGCCAGCAATGAGTCTAAAGACACATTCCGATGCAGATTTGTTGAGTTTATTGAGAGCAGATGACACACTGGCTTTCAAAGAATTGTACGATCGTTACTGGTACAAGATGTACAGCATTGCCCTGCGCAAACTGAACCGGAAAGAAGTAGCCGAGGAACTCGCCCAAGAGTTGTTTGTAATGCTTTGGCAAAAACGCGCCACCCTGCGCATCATCAATTTGAATGCTTTTTTGCAGGTTTCGCTCAAAAATCTGGCCATTGACTACATCCGGCACCACATTCAGGAAGAACACTACCTGGACTCCCTTAAGCAGTATTTCCCCCTTGAAATCATGACCACTTCAGATATGGTCTATTTCAATGATTTGACCGAAGCCTTGCAAAAAGCCCTGGCCGAATTGCCCGACAAAACCCGGCAAATCTTTATGCTCAACCGCTTTGAGCGCCTGACCATTCGGGAGATTGCCGCTCAACTCAATCTTTCCGAAAAGTCCATTGAGTACCATCTATCCCGCTCTACGACCTATCTGCGGCAGCACCTGCGCGATTACAACGCGTATGGACTTACCTTTCTCACATTCCTTCTTTGTTGAATGTATTTTCTGTTTTTAAAAAAAAATTAAAAATACGCCCAATCTGATTTAGGGAAAAAAATCACTTGCCCGTCTACCAGTATATAATTCGGTAAATAGGCATGAGCAACGAAAAATATCAGGCATTATTGGCAAAATACTTAAATGGAGAGTGCTCTGACGAAGAAAGAGCATTGCTCGATCAATGGTATGAAGCCTTACAGGCAAGCGCTGAAAGCACTAAAGACACCGATCCCGATCGCAAAACCAGCTTTTTGGAACGGAACTGGGAAGCCCTGCTCGCCAAAACCCACCCCGAAGAAGAAAGGCAAAAGCCCCTTTTCAGGTGGTGGCGTTGGATGGCGGCTGCCTCACTCTTATTGGCGATTAGTACCAGCTACTTTTGGGGCAATGGCTGGCCTTCATCCTCTACCCAACCCATTGCCGAAACCAAATCTGGCATCAAAAAAACCAACCTCACTCGCCAAGCACAAACCATCATTTTGCCCGATGGTAGCACCGTCGTATTGGAAAAAAATGCCAGTCTCATTACCGCCCGCGATTTTGGAGCGCAGCAACGTACGGTTTATCTGGAAGGAGGGGCCTTTTTTACGGTCAAACCCAATGCTAAAATTCCTTTTTTGGTGCACGCTGGCGATGTTGTCACCGAAGTACTCGGCACCAGTTTCAGGATTCAGCCACTGGCCAATAAGCGGGACATTGAAGTGTCGGTCAATACTGGCCGCGTCTCCGTGTACACACTCGAAAAGAACACCGTCAAAAAACGGAATGGAGTGATCCTCACCCCGAACCAAAAGGCCATCATCAGCACCGAACTCAAAACCATCCAGCAGGGTATCGTTGAGCACCCTACACTGGTGGATAAAGGCATTTCGGAAGCCAGTTTCATTTTTGAGGAAGCCACCGTTGAAGAGGTGCTCAAATCCATCCAAAACGCTTACGGAATAGAGGTTGTAGTCCTTAATCCCGCAGTAAAAGTATGTGCATTTACGGGGGATTTGAATGGACTGGAGCTGTTCCAGCAATTGGAATTGATGTGTGGTGCCATCAATGCAAAATTTGAAACCCGTGGTACAGCCATTTTTATTCTTGGAAAAGGCTGCGATTGACCAGGTTTCGCTGCAATCGTGGAACGCAATATTGACATTTAGTGGGGCAAAAATAAGTGCTCATTTTTCCTGAGCCAACGGATTAGATAAGGCACTTAAAATGAAACGTTTACTTATCTAATCCTTTGGCAAAATGAGCCCTTATTTTTTGTCGCCCATTAGAGACTACATCAGCCAAATCGAATAAAGGAATGAATGTTTACCAGGAGCAGGAAATTTCTTTACGGAACCATTTGGTATTCACTCAAATCCAAAACATTACAGTTTATGAAAACATCGCTACAAATTTTGCCGATGCTTTGTAAAATGCTCAAACTGCCTTTGTTTCATGTGTTGACCCTCATGCTTTTTTGTGGGTTTGTTTATGCCAACAAAGGCTTTGGTCAAGACATTCTCAACACGCCTGTAACCCTTACATTCAAAGACGTTGAAGTCAAAAAAGCACTTCAGCTCATTGAAAAAAAGGTGGAAGTAAAGTTTGTCTACAGTTCGAGTACCATCAATGCCACCCAAAAAGTATCGCTCAACGCCAACAGCAAAAAACTGGAGTTGATCCTGAATGAGTTATTCAATCCCCTGGAAGTGAATTACTTGATCGCCGGGAATCGAATCCTGCTCAAAAAAGTGAGCCTGGGGATGATTCCCAAAATCGAGAAAACCCAGCTGGAGGAACCTGTACAGATGATTGCGCAGACTGTGAAAGGTAAAATAACCGATGAAAAAGGAGAATTACTCATCGGCGCAAACATCCTCTTGAAAGGTAGCACCACGGGTGCAGTAACCAATGTAGATGGCCGCTACGAGCTCCAAGTTCCTGATGCGAATGCTGTTTTGGTCATTTCTTATACTGGATTTGTTACCCAGGAAGTCATAGTTGGCAACCGCACCGAAGTAGACATCGTGCTGGTTTCGGATGCAAGTGCCCTGGATGAAGTGGTGGTCATCGGTTATGGCACCCAGAAAAAAGAAAACCTGACTGGCGCTGTTTCTACAATCGATTCCAAAGTCATCGAAAACCGCCCGGTCAGCAACCTGGCCAACGCCCTCCAGGGAGTAGCTTCCGGGCTCATCATCACCCGAGGTACTGGCCAACCCGGCAACGAGGGGATTGGCATCCAAATCCGAGGTGCTACTTCCGCCAACGGCAATGTAGATCCACTGGTGATCTTGGACGGGGTAACGGTGTCCAGTTTTACCCTGCAAACCCTCAATCCCAATGACGTTGAGAACATCAGTGTGCTCAAGGATGCTGCTGCTGCTGCCATTTACGGCGCACAAGCCGCCGGAGGGGTGATTTTGATTACGACCAAAAAAGGGAAATCCGGCAAAACTGTTTTTGATTATTCTAACCAGGTTGGGGTAGATTGGGCACTGAATGTACCCCAACGTATGCCTTTGCTGGAAGAAGCGGAATACGCCAACCTGGCCCGCAAAAACTCAGGTTCTGGCCCGGAATACAACGATCAGGAATTGCAACGCATCCGCGACAACATTCCCTATGTGATCAATCCTAGTGATACGACACGCTATATTTTTTACAACCAGGAAGACCTCATCAGTCAGGTTGTGCGGGATTACACGCCCATGCAAACCCATAACCTCTCGGCAAGAGGGGGAAATGACAAGACGAATTTCCTGATTTCACTAGGTTACTACGGCAAACAAGGTACCTTCAAAGTAGGCCCCGATCGCCTAGACCGCTACAATCTGCGCCTCAATCTGGGTACACAATTGACCAAACACTTGTCCTTGGATTCACGCATTGCCTATACCCTACAACAGCAACAAGCCCCATCCGTGGGAACCGACGGAGGTGGCCTGGTTTATCAGGTATACCGCTTGCGCACCCGTTACCCCATCTTCACCCCGGAAGGAAGACTGAATGGAGGTGCGGGCTCTTCAGCGAACAATACTTATGCCCTGCTGCGTGAAGGAGGCTACAACAACATCGACCGCAATTTTTTTGATGGGGTATTTACATTCACTGCCGCCAATTTTGTCAAAGGGCTTAAGCTAAAAGCCGTACTGGGGCAACAATATCGGTTTGGGGCAAGAGAACTTTTTTCCCGTACCGTAGAGTTGTGGGGTCGTTTTACACCGGTTTTTTACCTCAACAACCCCAACTCGTTCTCGCGCACCAATGAATTGACCAAAAATACCAACTTGCAATACCTGGCCGATTACGATCTGGCACTGGGAAAAAATAAATTCCACATTCTGGCAGGTTACCAATGGGAAGACAACCGTTTTGAGGGGGTTACCACCAGCTCCAACTCGCTGGTGAGCAACGACCGTCCCACCCTCAACCTGGGCAATGATCTGACCAAATCCAACAGCGAAACGATCAATACTTATGCCTTTCAGTCTTACTTCGGCCGCTTCAACTATTCATTCAACGACAAATACCTCTTGGAGGCGACCGTACGGGTGGATGAAAGTTCACGTTTGGCACCAGGCTTGCGCACCAAAACTTTCCCTTCTGCTTCGGTAGGTTGGAACCTGCACCGTGAGCCTTGGTTCAGCAAGGCACTACCATTCGTTTCTGGGTTTAAGCTCAGGGCTTCATGGGGTCGTTTGGGCAACGCCTTGGGTATAGGTTTGTACGACTATTTGAGTCTGCTTACTCGTGGTTCTGCGCTGGTGCTTGGGGGTACCGAAGCGCGCACTTCTTACTTTTTTGAAAACACGGTTCCTTCTTCCGAACTATCCTGGGAAACCATCGAAACCAGCAACGGCGGGGTAGACATTGCCTTGATAAAAAACCGCCTGCAAATCAGCGCGGATTATTACATCAAGTTCAACAAAAACATGCTAACACCATTGCAGTTGCCCGCAACCTTTGGGGTGGGAACTCCACGCATCAACAATGGTGAGCTCAAATCCTGGGGATGGGAAACCGAATTGAATTACCGCAGCAAAGCGGGCACCAAGTTTACCTACTCAGTGGGCATCAATGTATCTGACAACCAAAACGAACTCATCAGCTATGCTGGACGCCGGGTATTGAACGCGGGTTCCGTAAGTTTACTCGAAGGATATCCCCTCAATACTTTCTGGGGTTACCTCACCGATGGGTATTTTCAGAATGCGGACGATGTGAAAGCACACGCCTTCCAGGATAGCCGTACTGGTGCCGGCGATGTCAAATTCATTGACCAGAATGGTGATGGAAAACTGACTGTAGGCAAGGGCTCTCCTGATGACCCCGGTGATTTGGTCTTGTTGGGTACCGATCAGCCTCGTTTCACCTTTGGCTTGAACCTGAGCTTTCAGTGGAAAGGAATTGATTTTTCGGCCTTCATTCAAGGCGTAGGCCGACGCAATTTCCTCCCCAACGGCGAAGCACTGCAACCACTTTCGCAATCCTGGAAGCAGCCCCTGGCCATCCACCGCGACTACTGGACACCAGAGAACCCCAATGCGGCGTTCCCTCGGCCTTTCCTACAGGGCGCTTTCCGTTACCTGCCTTCCGACAAGTGGATCATGAATGGCCAATACGCCCGTTTGAAAAACATTCAACTCGGTTACACGCTGCCTGCCAACTTGTTGAAAAGGGTTAAACTTTCCCGGGCCAGAATTTTTGTGACCGGTCAGGATTTGTTCACCGTATCACAATTGGGCATTTTTGACGACTACTTCAATCCCGAACAGCGCAGTGGGGTAGAAAACGACTATCCATTTTTTGGAACTGCTGCAGTGGGTCTGAATTTGTCCTTTTAATCCCCATTTTTTGACGTTCTAAAGCTATTTCGTTATGAAAAATACCTTTAAATTTTTCTTCATCGTGCTGATCCTAGGGCTTTTCAATGCCTGCGATGTTGATCGTTTGCCCGAAACCCAGCTCAGTGACCCGGCTTTTTGGAAAACCGAAGCCGACTTGCAAACCGCCGCCAATTACCTTTACACCTTTTTTCCAGGTTTACCCAATACCGACGACAACTGGTCGGACGAAACCTACGCCCGGGCTCCAAACACCATCAGCGATGGCTCGCGGATTGCCCCGGCTACCGATGGCAGTTACAACACGCCCTATCGCCTGATTCGGGCAGCCAACAACATCATCACCAAAGGGCCGCAGGCTTCCGCTACGGGCGTTTCCGCTGCTGTAATTGACCGTTACATTGGTGAGGCGCAATTTTTCAGGGCTTGGGCCTATTTTTCCTTGTTGCAACGTTACGGAGGTGTACCGTTGATTTTGACTACGCTGACGGAAAATTCTCCTGAATTGGAAGCTCCAGCCGCTACCCGGGAGGCAGTGGTAGAAGCCATTTACAAGGATTTAGATTTTGCTGCATCCAAGTTGCCTACCCCCAAAACCTTGGGTGCAACCGGGTATGGCCGCATTTCCAATACCGCCGCCTTGGCCTTCAAAGCCAGAGTAGCCTTATTTGAAGGCACCCGCGCCAAATTTCATACTTATGGCGAACCCAATAAGCATTTGGCGCTGGCTGTTGCTGCGTCCAAAGCAGTCATCGATAGCAAAGAGCACGGCCTGTTTGGCAACTATTTCAACTTGTTCCAACTAGCGGGCGAAGGACCTTCGAACAGGGAGAATATCCTGGTGCGCAAGTACGGGGTAAGTTTGGCTGACAACGTATCGACCCACAACGCTGCGCGAAACCTGGAAAACGGCTCAGCCAGTCCCACCAAAAGTTTGGTTGATGCTTATTTGATGACCGATGGTTTGCCAACCACCAAGTCACCTTTGTACACTGCCCCCGTAGCTTCCATTGATCTGTTTAAGAACCGCGACGACCGGCTTTCAGCTACCATCATGAAAAGAGGGGATGCTTACATCGGTTCAAACCCTGTGTTTGCCATTGCACCGCTGGTATTCAATTTTACAGGTTTTTGCTCGCGTAAGTACTTCAACATCGACGACTGGACCAATCAGCGCTCCTACATTGATGGTATTTTGATCCGTTATGCGGAAGTGCTGCTCACTTACGCCGAAGCCAAGTTTGAATTGGAGGGAAGCATCAGCGACGCAGATTTGGAATTGAGTGTAAATCTCTTGCGCACCCGGGGCAAAATTGCCAAGTTGAGCAATGCCTTTGTAACCACCAATGGCCTGGACATGCGCACTGAACTTCGCCGCGAGCGCCGGGTAGAACTGGCCGTAGAAGGCTTCCGCTATTGGGACCTCCTCCGCTGGAAAACGGCAGAAATCGAATTGGTTAAGCCAATTCTGGGGAATTTTTTCTTCAAAACCGAGTTTGGAACGGCCACCACCGTCAAGCTCACACCAGATAACTTTATTTTGGTACAGGATGCCAACTTCCGCAAGTTCGATCCGGCCAAAGATTACCTCTGGCCATTGCCCATCAACGAAATTAGTTTGAATCCTTCCTTAAAGCAGAATCAAGGTTGGTAAGCACTAGAGCCCCTCAAGTCTGTTTGAGGGGCTTTTTTTTCTGGACTTTTGGCCAATCTAAAGCCCCTTTTCGAAAGTTTAGGACTTCGAAAAGGTCACCTGCGTAAACATTCGCATTCAGCGCGACATGCTGCATCATGACCTTTTCAAAAGTCAAAAACTTTTGAAAAGGGATTTTGAATTATCCCGTTCAGCACTAAATATCAAGCGATGTCCACAATTTCATATCTCCACAAAAGGTGGCACTCATTTACTCTCCTCGCTCTACTGAGTTTTTTTTCTTGCATCAAAGACGCCGAACCGATCCCGGAACCAGTTGTATTTACCGGTTTTTTATCCAACATCAAAAAAGACCATCCCCGTTTGCTGTTGTTGGACACTCGAATCGAAGAACTCAAACAACTCCGCAAAACCGACGCACTCCTTGATCAATACATCAGCGCTTGCCTCAGCCGAGCCAATTCCTACTTGACCAAGCCAGTTTTGGAGAGGGTACTGACTGGGCCGCGCTTGTTGTCCGTAAGCCGGGAGTTGTTGATCCGCTCGTACTGCCTGTCCTTCGCGTACCGTTTTACAGGTGATAGAACGTACTTCGACATCGCACTCAACAACCTCAAAGCCGTTTGTGCTTTTTCCGATTGGAACCCTTCCCATTTTTTGGACGTAGCGGAAATGCTCCACGGTGTTGCCATTGGTTACGATTGGCTGTATGCCGACCTGAGTAAAGCCGACCGCGAAATCCTGCGCGAAGGCATGAAAAAACACGGCCTGAATGAATACCAAAAGCGCAGCGGCGAATGGTGGAACAAGGCCGAAAACAACTGGAATCAGGTCTGCAACGCAGGTTTGATCGTCGGCGCCTTGGCCCTGGCTGAAACCGACCCAACCTATGCCCAGGAACTAGTCCCTAAAGCCATCAGCAATCTTTCATTTGCGCTCAAGAACTACGCGCCCGATGGCCTGTGGTACGAAGGCCCCGCTTATTGGAGCTACGCCACTGAGTACCTGAGCTACGGCATGGCTGCCTTGGAATCGTCGCTGGGCAATATGCAAGGCCTCGACCAATACCCCGGACTACGCGAAACTGGCTTGGTACCCATGGTTTGCGCTTCACCCAACTACAACTTTCTCAATTTTGCGGATGCCGGAGAAAACAGCCGCTCGGATGCCTCTCCCGCGTTTATGTTTTTGGCCAAAATTTACCAAAATGCCAATATTTCCAACTATTACCATGAAGTGATCAGAGCGCGCAACTTGCTGCCGCACCCGCTAGGCGTGGTCTGGTACCAGGCCCCCAGCAGCACCGCCGCCCCCCGCACGCTGGATCAGTTTTTCAAGGGAAAAGTAGAAGCGGTCATTTTTCGTTCGGCCTGGAATGACCCCAAAGCGCTGTGGTTGGGTATCAAAGGGGGGATAAACGGCTCCGAACACTCCCACCTCGATTTGGGTAATTTTGAATTGGAAGCAGGCGGCGTACGTTGGGCCAAAGACTTGGGGTCAGACGATTACAACCTGCCTGGCTACTGGACAATGGGAGTGAACGGCCAACGCTGGAGCTATTACCGCCTCAATTCCTTCAGTCACAATGTGCCCTTGCTGGGCAACCAAAACCAGTACCCATTGGCCAAGGCACAGTTCAGCCAGATTGAACTCAATACCGCAACCCCTTTTGCCATCCTCGACTTGACGGAAGCCTACCGTGATTTTGCCAGCAAAAGCACCCGCAAAGTGAGTTTGATCAACCAACGCAGCGCTTTTTTGATCGAGGATGAGTTTGTTTTGACCAAAAACACTGAAGTGGCCTGGGGAATGATGACCGCCAACAGCATTGAGATCCAGCAAGGAGGAAAGGCCATTTTGCGCAATGCCACGATTACCACGCGTACGCTGGAAGCGGAGATTGTTTCACCCCAGGGCGCAGCATTCAGCGTTGAATCCGCCGTGCAAAAGGCCCCCGAAAAATTGAACACTGGTCATTCCCGCTTGATGCTTCGTTTGCCCAATCAAAGTGGAAATGTCAAAGTCATCGTGAAACTTACGCCGAAAGGTTAAATTTGTCTTGGCTAAAAACAACCAAAGATGAAATATAAAACGCTCTTGCTTTTCGTGCTCATTTTAGGAATATTTTTTGAAGGTTTTGGGCAACAAAAAGCAGCACCAAAACCTCCCAAGATGCTATTCGGCGATACTTCCCGCATTGGCATTCCCTTTGCGAAAGATCCCCACGTAATCAAGTTTCAGGGTCGCTATTTGATGTACTATTCCATTCCGGCCTACCTTGACAAATCCAATCCAATCCAGGGTTGGGGTGTAGGCATTGCCGAGAGCAAGGATTTGCACAAATGGCATAAAGTTGCTGAAGTCACCCCAGCCAGCGAGTACGAAAAAAAAGGACTTGCGGCTCCAGCTGCCCTGGTTGTCAATGGTCAGGTACATCTTTTTTACCAAACCTATGGCAATGGCAAAAAGGACGCCATTTGCCACGCGGTTTCCTCGGATGGCTTGCAGTTTACCCGCGATCCGAGCAATCCGATTTTTAGCCCCACCGGGGATTGGAATTGTGGCCGTGCCATTGATGCCGAAGTATTCCCCTTCAAGGATAAGTATTTGCTTTATTTTGCTACCCGCGATGTCGATTACAAAATCCAGATGCAAGGGGTCGCTTCTGCGCCTTTAAGTGGTAGTTTTGAGCGCAACCAGTGGACCCAGCAGTGTACCGCCTCTATCCTTAAACCAGAATTTCCCTGGGAAGGCAATTGCATCGAAGGCGCTTCAATCATCGAGAAGAACGGCTTTTTGTACATGTTTTATGCTGGCGCCTACAACAACGACCCCCAACAAATTGGTGTAGCCAAAAGCAGCGATGGGCTAAAATGGGAGCGACTGTCCAACAAACCATTTTTGACCAACGGCGATCCCGGCACCTGGAATTACAGTGAATCCGGGCATCCCCATATTTTTCAGGACGACAATGGCAAAACCTACCTCTTTTTCCAGGGCAACAACAACCGGGGTAAAAACTGGTACATCTCCAACGTCGAAGTCAAATGGAATGAACAGGGGCCTTACCTCAAAAAGCAGCGCTGAATTGATGAAAACGAATCAAAACCTATTCATTTTCCTACTTATTTGGACTGGGGTTTTATTGGGCCAAATTCAAGAATTAGGTGCCCAAAACAAAACGGAGCAGCTTAAATCCACCAAAGGTTTGGTTGCATTTTGGGACTTCAAGGAAGAAGCAGGCCAAACCCGCCAAGCTTGGGGCAAAGGGACTTTTCCGCTCGCCGAAAAGGATGGCACCCTTACCCGTGTCAACGAAGGGCCGCTGTCCGGCTACTCAGCCCAGTTTGGCAGTGGTGCTTACCTCTCGCTATCCAATGACCAAGTTGGAGCCTTGAACATTTATGGCCCAAAACAAGGTGTCACAGTCCTCGCCTGGGTAAAATGGACGGGCGAACAAACCGGCTTCGTAGGCGGCATGTGGAACGAATACCAGGACGGCGGCAAACGCCAGTATGGCTTATTTGTGTCCCTTCCGCATTACAATGGCAAAAATCAGGTTTGTGGGCACATTTCACTTACGGGCAAACCAACTCCGCCATTCCCCTACTCCATCGACTACTCCGCGAGCAAACAGGAAGTCCCTGCCAATCAATGGGTTTGTGTGGCTTTTACTTACGATGGGCGCTACATGAAGTCCTATGTAAACGGCGTTTTTGAAGCCCGTAAGCCTGAACTGATCGACCACACCAAAGGATTTGAAGGGTATCCAAATGGTTTGATTCAAAGCAAAAATCCTTATTATTTTCCTGATGGCATGGGCAATAATGGCTCAGATTTCACAGTTGGAGCCGTATTGTTAAAAAGGGGTATGGGTAATTTTTTTAAAGGTCAAATTGGCGGCTTGGCCATCTTTGATCGAGCTTTGAGCAAAAAAGAATTACAACGATTGGCCCGCTAGAACTATCCTCAAAACGTTTAAACCAACATCTGCAATGAGAACCTACTTCATGCTCTTCCTTTCGCTGGTTTGTATCCAGCTGTCTTTTGCCCAGGTCGTTCAGCGCAACATCCTCGCCAACAAATACAATCTGCTGGCTGTACAACAATCTTTGGTTCCCAAAAACCAGTGGAAGCCCTACCCCACCACGCCCGAAGAATGGCGCAAAAAACTCCCCGATTCCACCTTCAACAAACTGATCAAAACGGGCGAAACTACGCTCAAATACAAATTCGAGCCCATTTCTGCCAGCACCTCCCTCGACTTTGTGCGCTCCGGCGACCGCCAACAACATGGCAATCTTTCTTATGGCAAACGCAATGCCCTGATGAACCTGGTGCTCGCCGAAAGCCTCGAAAACCAGGGGCGTTTCACCGAAGCCATCATGAATGGGGTTTGGTCGATCTGTGAAGAGAGTTATTGGGGCGTTCCGGCACACATTAGTGGTACAGGCTTGCCCGATGTGGAGAATCCGGTGGTTGATCTATTCGCCGCTGAAACCGCCGCAGTGTTGGCCTTAACCGACTATTTTGTAGGAGAAAAACTAGACAAAATCAATCGCCTGCTGCGTAGCCGCATCTATTACGAAACCAAGCAACGCATCTTCACCCCAATGGCCAAAAATGGCGACAAATACGGCTGGATGAGCCAAACCAAACCCGTCAACAACTGGAATCCCTGGATCATGTCCAACTGGATCACCGCCATTTTACTCCTGGAAAAAGACGAAAAACAACGCGCCGAAATGCTACACCATTCCATGCGTGGCCTCGATCGCTACCTCAATAGCCTGGGCGACGATGGCGGCTGTGATGAAGGCCCAAGTTACTGGTTTGCAGCGGGTGCTTCGGTTTACGATTGTTTGGAACTCTACACCAACGCCACCAATGGAAAAATTGACATTTATAGTGAGCCGCTGGTGCAAAAGATGGCTTCTTACGTGTACAAAACCCACATCGCCGACAATTACTTTGTCAACTTTGCCGATGCCGATCCTAAACTTACCCCTGATGGCCTAATGCTTTACCGTTTTGGAAAAGCCATCAAAGATGAAACGATGGTACAATTTGGCCAATGGGCTTTCAAAACTTTCCCTGCTGCTTCAACTGTTGTTTCCGGTTACCAACGGCCCCGCAAGCTCAACAACATCCTGAGCATTGTGCAGCTGGCCAGCAACAATTTCAGTTACACCCCTGCACCGGATGCCTGGTTTGCCGACATCCAGGTGATGACCACCCGCAATGCCAGTGGCATGTACCTCGCCGCGCACGGTGGGCACAATGCCGAAAGCCACAACCACAACGATGTAGGAGACTTCATCATTTACCTCAACGGCAAACCCATGATTGTCGACGCTGGACGGGGGAATTACACGGCCCGCACTTTTTCGAGCAAACGTTATGAATTGTGGTTTACCCAGTCCGAGCACCACAACCTACCGATCATCAATGGATTAGGGCAAAAAAACGGCCAGGAATTTGCGGCAAAAAATGTCAGCCGGATCATGACGCCGAAAGAAAGTGGCATGAGTATGGACATTGCCAATGCCTACCCTGCCGAAGCGGGCATCCAAAGCTGGAACCGCACCGTGCTGCTCAAGCGCAATCAGGACGAGGTAGAACTCACCGACGAATACCTGCTCAAACAAAAGCCCAAATCGCTGCAACAGGTTTTTATGACCGTGGGTGACGTGAACCTCGTCGAAGCGGGCAAAATTACCATTTCGGATGGGCTCCTGAGCATAACCCTGCGTTACGATGCCAAAAAATGGACGGCTACGACCGAATTGCCTTCCACCGAAGGGATGGAATACAGCAGCTTCAAAACCAAATGGGACAGCAAACCCGTGCGGCGGATCATTTTGACGAATACGGCACCAGAGGCGAAAGGCAAGTTCGTGTATAGTTTCAAACGGGATTGAACATGCATTGATAGTTTTAAATAATGAATTATATTTACAACTAAATCTTAATTCATTACGATGAGAACAACTAACATTTTATGCTTACTGGGCTTGGCTGTAGCCCTGGGCCAGGCCTGTCAAAACGCAGCACCCAAACAGGCTGAAGCACCTGCCTTCACAGCTACGCCGTATTGGGTGTCTAGTTCGTTCATTGATGCCGTAGAAGCAGACAGTGACTCTCTGTTCACCGCTCAATGCCACGAATTACAGTTCATTGGCCAAGACTCAGTGGTGTACATTTATGGTGGCGTTGAAGCAGCCCCAGGCACTTACACCGTTATTGATGACAAAACCATCGAGATCAGTGGGGAAATGTTGGGCGATGCAGTATTGCGGGTGACCCAAATTTCGGATCAGGAGATTGTGATGGATCAAGGCACCGAAAATGAAGTGCGTTTCCAGCCCGTTGAAAACCATGAGCACGATCCTCGCGGTGCGGCAGTACTATTGCTTGGCCAACACCTTGCTGGTACCTACACCCGTGAGAATCCTTTTGGCAGAACCAATGCAGACCAACCCATCACGCTAAATGCCGATGGAACCATCAAGGGGTTTGAGGCTTATCAAAGCTACGAAGCCGCAATCGGTGGCGATCTGGCCGACGCCGGGAGTGGCAACAACATGATTTATTTCTCTTCCACGAAGCAAGAGATGTTTCCTCTGGCCTGGACCAAACGTGGCGACACCTTGGATTTATGGACTTTGGAAAGAGTTACTGGAGAAGATGAAAAACCTTATTATGAGGCTGGTAGAATGTATGATCGCTTGATACGGAAGAAGTAGCGTTTTAAAAACCATAGACTCCGAATTTTGCTGAATTTCGGAGCCTATGGTTTTTAAAACAAAAAAAATAATTTTTTTTATTTTAAAAATATAAGTATATTTAGGCCATAATTCTTTTTTATGGCCAATAACTACGACCGGATTTTCAAAGAAAACGTTGAGTCTCTACTGCTGCCTTTACTGAAAAAACTACTCGGCTTGAACCCACCAAAACTAATACCTGTTGACGCCAAAATGCAAGTCACTCAGGAAGCCGAGATGGACAACATTCGACGCGTTGTACATGATGAGCCAGAGTTGGACTATGGGTTGCAAATAGAGTTTCATGTTACCGATGAAGATTTGCGGAGGCGTAATTTGCTACATTATGCTCTCTTTCATAACATCACAGGGTTACCCCTTCGTCAAATTGTAATTTATGGCGGCATGGGAAAACCCAATCACATTAACCAAACCGAGTTATCACTTAATGGGCTTAACCTAACGTTCGAGGTTATTGTATTGAAACAAATCCCTAAAGAACAATTTTTGAACTCTACCATTCCAGAGGAAATTGTTTTGGCAATCCTCTGCGATTTTGGAGAAGATCAGCCAGCGCATGTAATTCGGCAAATCTTGTACAATCTTCAAAGGGTACTCCGTAAGTCAAGCCGAATCAAAAAGTATCAAAAACAATTGCTAATTTTATCACGTTTAAGGAAAATGGAAATCATTGTCAAATCTCAAGTGGAAGCCATGACTATTCACTATGATGTCGAAACGGATGGACTTTATCTTCAGGGACTTGAAGAAGGTCGAGAAGAAGGTATTGAAATTGAAAAACGAGAGTTTGTCCATAAACTCTGGTCATTACAAGAGTTTTCCCTAGAAAAAATGGCTTTTCTGGTGGACTTATCCATTGAAAAAGTAATTGAAATCATTGCTGAGTTGCTTCACATAGAAGGAAAAAACGCAACAGAAATTTCCTCCATCTTTGAGGCATACAAGTCAAAATTCCAGTAAAAACTTAGGCAAACAAGTCTTCTAATACCACCACTTGGTCAACCGCTGACCGATGAATATTCTCTGCCACCCCAAAAGTGGTAATTAAGGTCGTAAACAGATGCTTTTTGGTTTTGGTGTGGTACTGAAATACTCGTTTTTTGTTTTCCAAACTTGTCACATCGCTTTTATCCAAGGCATAATCAGTACTGCTGAATTTGATTTCACACAGGTTCACCGAATGATCATTGCGATCAATCACCAAATCAATTTGTGCCCCAGTCAAACCATTGTCTGCTTTGGCTAAAAACGAGGAAATGGTGGTAAACACTCCCGAAATACCTAAAGCTTTGCGGATTTGTGGGATGTGGAGCAAACAAAGGTTCTCAAATGCATAGCCGCTCCAGGATTTGTAATGAGGTAAATCGCTCAATTTGGTAAAATCCGCATGGGCATTGGGGCCTAAGGGTTCGATAAAAGTGAGGTAAAAAAGAGAATAGGCATCCGTTAAACGGTACAAGTTTTGCCGATTTTTTTTCCCATAACTACCGTATGCTTCGATAAAGCCCGACTGTTGGAGTTCATTTAAGGCCAGTGAGAGCATTCCGCCGTTGTTCAACTTGCTTTTGGCAATGATCTCCTGCCGGGTCATGCCCATTCTTTTCGCAGCCAAGGTGCGAATGATTTCAATGTATCGATCTGGATTGTCAAACAAAGAGCCAAACAAACGATCAAATTCATTGCGTAAATACCCGTTTCGTTGAAAATAAACCGCTTGAATATTTTGCACTGCCGATAAGCCTGGCTTAACCTGATCAAGATACATCGGAATGCCGCCCATAGTCAAATACAACTGCACAATATGGTAACGGCTTAAAGGGATGCCGCGCAATTGCAAAAACTCCTCCGTTTCAGCCAGGGTAAAAGGTTGAATTTCCATGAGTCTGGTCACACGATTGTGCAAGCCACCACGATCATTGATGACTTTTTCGATCATCCAGGAAGCGGCTGAGCCACAAATCACCACCACTATAGACTGGTTGATTGCCCATGAATTCCAAAACCAACTCAAACCCGTGATGAATTCCGAACGTTTGCTTCCCAACCAAGGGAGTTCGTCCAGAAACACCACTATTTTCCCCGTTTTTGCCTTTTCCTCCAAGGCTTTGCTGAGCAGATAGAACGCTTCTAGCCAGGAGTTGGGCTTTTCAGCGTATTCAAAATCCGGGAAATGGTTCCGAAATGCAAAAATGAAATTTTGTAATTGTTCTGGCTTTTTGGTGTGCTGCAAACCCGTCAACTCAAAATCAAGGAATTGACCATAAGTTTGTTTGATCAAAAAAGTTTTCCCTACCCTTCTGCGCCCAATTACTGCAAGCAACTCCGGTTGTGCAGAATGCAGTGCACCCAACATAATTTTAATTTCTTCTTTTCGCCCAATGATCTTTTTTTCCATTTGAGAGTGTAGGTTTTGGGTAAAAATAAGCGTTTGAGCGGAATAAAGCTACGATAAGCTGCTCAAAGTGTATTTTTTTAAGGACTTTGAGCGGGTTATCGCTTAAAAATGATCAATAAGGCATAAAAAAAGGGATGGACGATCTTTTTTATGACCATCCATCCCTTTCATTTTTATCCTATAAATACCCTACACGTTCCGCAAACCATTCAAACTAAATGGCTGCTTGCGCAAACGAATTCCGGTTGCTTTGAATATCGCATTGCCCACTGCCGCCGAAAGTGGAGGCAAAGCCGGCTCACCCAAGCCCGTAGGATCCAGTTCGTTTTCTACGAAATAAACTTCCACGGGTGGCGTGTCGCCCATTTTAATGACGCGATAGGTATCGTAATTGGTCTGATCGGGAACACCATCCTTGAAGGTCATGTTGCTGAACATGGCATGTCCAAGTCCGTCCACAAGGCCGCCTTCAATTTGATTGATGGCGTGTTCTGGGTTGATCACCACCCCACAGTCCACGGCACAAACCATGCGTTTGATCTTGGGTTGACCTGCTTCCAGCGTTACCTCCACCACCTGAGCTACGTAGGTATTGAAGGAAAAGTAAGCACTGAACCCTTGGAATACCCCGGCTGGTGCCTTGCCCCAATTGGCTTTTTTCGCGGCCAGTTCGATGGTATTGCGGAAACGATCAATTTTGTAAGGCACACTGCCTACTGGTGATTTTTCGGCTTGTGCCAACCAGTCCAGACGCAATTGCACCGGGTCTTTGCCAGTAGCCTCCGCGATCTCATCCAGGAAACTTTGCTCAGCAAAGGCCAGGAAGTTGTGCACAGGTGCCCGCCAGGGGCCAGTGGTGATGTTGCTTGGTTGGTTGTGCCCTTCGGCCAGATAGTGTTCAATGGCACCTGCGGGGAAGTTATTTTCCCGCAGTGGGTTGCCTACGTTCAGACCAGCGCCACGCACGTGGATGGCCTTTACATTGCCTTGAGCATCCAGTGCCGCCCGGTAAAGGTAGTGGCAAGCCGGACGGTAAATCCCTCCCGTCATGTCGTCTTCCCTGGTCCACATGAGTTTGACGGGTGCTTTGGCCAGTTTGGAAACCTCCGCAGCTTCAGCAGCAAAGTCGGCATTCAAACGCCGACCAAAACCACCACCCATCCTGGTCATCATCACACTGACCTTATCTTCGGCTATTCCAAGCGCCTGTGCTGCTGCACGGCGGGCAGAACCCGGGTTTTGAGTTGGCCCGATCAGTTCGGCTTTATCTTCGCGTACATCCGCAAAGAAGTTCATGGGCTCCATGGGTGCATGGGGCAAAAATGGTGCTTCGAACTTGGACTCGATGACTTTATGTGCACCTTCAAACTGAGCCAGTGCGTCGCCGTCCTTGCGTTGTGGCTTTTCCAGAGGTTTGGTCAGCAGTTCGGCCATTTTTGCATCGTGATCGGCAGAGCTTTCCAGTTTGGTGTCTACTTCCCACTCAATGGCTAGGCGCTCGCGGCCTTTGAGGACTTCCCAGGTGGAGCTGCCCAATACGGCCACTTTATTGCCAAAACGGACCACCTGCTTGATGCCCGGCATGGCTTTGGTGCGAGAATCGTTGACCGATTTGATCTTCATGCCAAAAGCGGGTGGACGGGCCACTACACCAATGAGCATGCCTTCCCTTTTGAAGTCGAGACCGAACTCTTGTTTGCCCGTGAAGATTTTTTTGTTGTCGACCGCCTTGTGCGATTGGCCAATGATTTTGAAATCCTTGACCGCCTTTAAAACCACATCTTTGGGCACTTCCATTTTAGCGGCTTCGGTGGCCAGTTCGCCGTAAGTGGCTTTTTTGCCCGAAGCGGTATGCAGTACTACTCCATTGCTGGTGCTGCACTCAGAGGCGCTGACATTCCAACGCTTGGCAGCTGCACTGATCAACATTTGACGGGCCGTAGCCCCAGCGGTGCGCAGCGGCTTCCAGGAGGCAGGGGTGGAACCACTACCCCCGGCTACCTGACGGGTGTATTTGTTGGAATCCAGTCCAGCTTGTTCGACCACTACTTTGCTCCAGTCGCAGTCCAGCTCTTCGGCGACCAACATCGGCATGGCCGTTTTGATGTTCTGGCCACACTCGGGATTGGGCGACATGATGGTAATCACGCCTTCGGGACTGATTTTTACAAACGCGTTGAAGGTCATTGCCTCCATAAATGGTGCCTCGCTGATTTCGGCGGCACTGGCTGCCCAGCTCAAACCCAGCATCATCCCGCCACCAGTGGTCGCGGTAACCTTGAGGAAGGAGCGGCGATCGAATTGAATAGAGGGTGTGCTCATGATTTAACTTTTTTAGCGGCTACGTGAATGGCTTCCCGGATGCGGTTGTAGGTACCACAACGGCAAATGTTGCCTGACATGGCCGAGTTGATGTCGGCGTCAGAAGGCGTAGGATTTTTTTTGAGCAGCGCGGCGGCGCTCATGATTTGTCCCGCCTGGCAATAGCCACATTGGGGGACATCCACTTCGTGCCAGGCTTGCTGAACGGGGTGCTCCCCCGTTTTGGACAAACCTTCGATGGTGATGACTCCTGCTTTGCCTACCGCCGAAACGGGTAAGGCGCAAGAACGCATGGATTCGCCATTGATGTGTACGGTGCAAGCACCACACTGGCCAATACCACAACCGTATTTTGAGCCGGTCAGGCCCAGGTGGTCGCGCAAAATCCAGAGCAAAGGCGTATCTGCAGCGGCCTCCACCTTGTATTTTGTCCCATTGACTTTGAGTGTAAATTCTGCCATGAGTGATAGGTTGGTTGTCTATTCGATATTAGGAAAAGTTCTACAAAATACAGCTTATAATGCACGAAATCAATTTATGTTTGGTAAAAAGTAAGTTCTACCTTTGAACGGCATTTTTTTGTAGACCAACGACACATGATCCAATTATCCGCAGTTGTCATTACTTTTAACGAAGAAAAAAACATTGAACGTTGCATTTTGTCTTTGCAAGGCGTTGCAGATGAGATTGTTGTAGTGGATTCTTATTCCAGTGATCGCACCGAAGCCATTTGTGCGCAGTACGGAGTAAGGTTCATTCAGCACCCTTTTGCAGGGCATATTCAGCAAAAAAACTGGGCCATCACCCAGGCCAGCTCTCCATATGTTTTGTCGCTGGATGCCGACGAAGCCTTATCCGAAGCACTCCGCCAGTCGGTTTTGGAAGTCAAAAAAAACTGGACTGCGCAGGGCTATTCTTTCAATCGCCTCAACAACTACTGCGGCCAGTGGATTCACCACAGCGGCTGGTATCCCGACCGCAAGTTGCGCCTTTGGGACTCCCGGCTGGGACAATGGGCAGGGGCCAATCCCCACGACCGTTATGAAATGCAGGCTGGCTCCAACATCCAACACCTCAAGGGGGATTTGTTGCATTACACGGCCAACAGCGTCAAAGAGCATTTTGACATGTTGTACAAATACGCCGACATTGGAGCCAAAGAGTTGGTTCGGCAAGGGAAAGGTGGTTCCTGGTTCAAACTATGGATCAATCCCTGGTTCAAATTTTTCAAAATGTACATCCTGAAGCGGGGCTATAAAGATGGGCTGTATGGCTTGATCATTTGCTCGTCGACGGCGTGGTTTACGTTTTGGAAGTATGTGTTGGTGCGGTATTATCAGCGTGAGGGGAAGGCTTAGTCAAAGGGCCAAAAAAATTAAATCTTGCCAAATAGACTCAAAATCTTGCCAATTTGGCGATATTATAAAAAAAACGAATATTTCCAAATCGAGCCAAAATATTGTAGATTTGGCAAAGTTTAAAAGTTATAAAATTGCTTGGATTTATATGTCTGTTGGGGGTATTCCTTATTATTTGAAAGATATATTTTTGCAGATTTGGAACAAGATCCCGTCTTGAAGACACCTACTTGTAAATGCAACTTACTTTTTGAAACAAACCTCCTTCCATAAACTACACAATCAAAACAAAGAAAATATGTTGTCACCAAAATCATTTCTGCTGCCTGCATTTATTCTTTTGCTGGGTACAGCAATCTCTCAAACCAAAAACACCCCTTCGGGCACCACTGGTAGCGGTACTGGCAGCAAAACCGTAACACAACCGCCATTGAAAGCAAAGATTAAAGCTGTTTATCCCGAAAAAGATCCAGCATTTAATTTCCAGGTAGATATAGAGGTTGAAAGCGGTACCATCAAGGCCGGGGATAAGATTGATGCCGTTTCGGCTGATGGCAAACGTTACTCCTTTACGGTAGTGAGATTGCGCAACCCTTTTGAAGACGTAAAAAGCGCTGATCAAGAATCCGGAACAATCTATCTTATGCTAAAGGGACCAACGGATGCCATATTCAATGCCAATTTTTCTTTTGTAAATCCTGGTGGTGCTGCTCCTGCCAGTAAAGCCAATACAAAATCGACCGATGGTATGTTTACGGCAGTAATTGATGGTGCAGCGTGGAGCGGAAACGGATTTTCTAATGCTCATCTTTTTTACAAAGGAGGCGTGAAGCAAGTAAACAAGGGTAAACCAAGTTTGGTACTGACCTTCAAATCTACTCAAAGCCCTGATAACCGGCAGCTCAATATCTTTGTGACCACGCCTGATGCCAAACCGGGTGTTTATGCTGGTGAAAATATTGAAATGTTGCTGAGTGGCTCACCCATCGGCGATGAGAAAAGTCCGGAATTGTATGGCCATAAGTATCCTACCTCTCTAGGGAGTAATTTAAAATTAGAGATAACTGCTTACAAAGAAAATGCGGATGGTACTGCTACAATATCTGGTAAAATAAGCGGTGGCCTGAAGGGCATACTCGGTGCCCCCAAAAAAGAATTGCCGCTGGTGAGTGGTCTATTTGAAAACGTAATAGTTAAGGTGTACACTGAGAAGTATTGATTTGAGTGCATTTCCAGACGCAAAATTATCCCGCTAGTCCAAGTCTTACCAGCTTGAGGGGAAGGAGGGGTAAGGTGGGATCAGCAGTTTTATTTGATTGCTGGTAGCTTGTGAGGATGTGCTAAAGTCATTATATTTGTACAAAACAGGAAAAATGGCGGTTCAAACACAACGCAAACTGTTTACAGTGAGTGACTTTTACAAAATGGCCGAAGTGGGCATTTTGGACTGGGACGATCGTGTTGAACTGATTCATGGAGAAATACTGGAAATGAGTCCAATCAATAGCCCCCATGCCAAAATCGTTGCCAGACTTACCCGAATCCTCAATGCCATGCTGGGTGAAAGAGCGCTGGTAAGAGGACAATGCCCCATTCAAATTGATGAATATTCTGAACCAGAACCAGATGTGTCAGTCGTTGAGTTCCAAATTGACGAATACGAAGATCAACATCCTCACCCCGAGGAAGTGTACCTATTAATCGAAGCATCTGATAGTACTTTACACCGGGATCGAAAACTTAAATTGCCCTTGTATGCTGAAGCAGCTATTCCTGAAGTTTGGATTTTAGATAGGAAGAGCCAAATCGTGGAAGTATATACAAACCCGGAACATGGTCAATATCAGAAGATGATAAAAGCCCAGAAAGGAGATACGCTGCACTGCACGAGCCTGCCGTTTGAATTAGAAGTGGAAAGAATATTTGGGAGAAAATATACGAGGTAGGTGATAATGGTACAGGTCTGGACCATACCAGCGATATTCACGTTTTGGAAGTATGTTTCCGTGTGGTATTATCAGTGGCAACAACATTTACCTTAAACATCATTGCTTGAAACGTTTAAATAGCATAGTTTTACAAAAAAATTGCCATGGTTATTCATATCCCTGACCAAGTCCTAGATTCTTTACAACTGTCCGAAGCAGACTTGTTGCTTGAATTGGCAGTGGCGTTGTATAGTGTTCAGAAGCTCTCTTTTGGAAAGGCTCGGGAACTGGCGAATATGGATTGGTTCAGTTTTCGCAAAATCCTTTCTTCAAGGAATATTCCTGCCCATTACAATGAGAAGGATTTGGAAGCAGATTTAGAAGCCCTAAGTTTGTTCGAAAAATGATTGTAATCAGTGACACATCTCCTATTGGTAGTTTAATCCTGATTGGCAAACTCCAAATTTTGCACTCAGTTTTTGAATCTATTGTCATTCCTCAAAAAGTTTTTGAAGAAATATTGGTTCTAGAAACTCGCTTTGGTCATGATCTTAGTGAGTTCAGGTCTGCTCAATGGATTGAAGTAAAAGAAATAGGTAATCCTGATGAAGTTCAACGTCTTCGGCAATTGCTTGATCATGGTGAATCTGAAGCAATTGTTTTAGCGAAAGAACTAAATGCTGATTTTCTTTTGATTGATGAAAGTGAAGGCAGGAAAATAGCGCAAAAAGAAGGCTTGAAAATCATTGGTCTCATTGGCGTACTTATTCAAGCTAAAAACCAAAAGATAATTCACTCTGTTAAGTCTATCATGGATGAATTGCGAGATATAGCTGGTTTTCGCATCTCTGATTCTTTATATCGTACAGTCCTTAACCAAATTGGGGAATAAATGACTTTCCAACCTACCCTCGAATACGCCCGCGAAATGGATGTCCAAGACCCCTTGCGCTCCTTTCGTGATCAATACCTTTTCCCTCAGCACGAGGGCCACAATTGCCTCTACTTCTGCGGCAATTCCCTGGGCTTACAACCCAAACAAGCCAGAGCCTGCATCGATACCGAACTGCAACGCTGGCAAGAACTGGGGGTAGAAGGCCATTTTGAAGGCGAACTGCCCTGGATCCAGTACCACAAAGCCCTTGCACCTGCATCTGCTCACATCGTAGGTGCGCAGGAGGATGAAGTCATCGTGATGAACACCCTCTCGGTCAACTTGCACCTGTTGATGGTGAGTTTTTATCGGCCCGATGCCCAACGTTTCAAAATCATCATGGAAGCGGGGGCTTTCCCTTCCGACCAGTACGCCATCGAAACGCAAGTACGCTGGCACGGCTACGACCCCGCCGAAGCCATCGTGGAAGTGGCACCCCGCCCAGGAGAAATGCTGCTCCATACCGAAGATATTTTGGCAGCGATTGAGCAACACGGGGCTCAAACGGCCTTGGTACTTTTTGCTGGCCTCAATTATTACACCGGGCAAGTGTACGACATGCCCGCCATCACCAAAGCGGGACATGCTGCAGGTGCTTATGTGGGGTTTGACCTGGCGCATGCCTCGGGCAATGTCCCCTTGCACTTGCACGATTGGGGCGTCGATTTTGCGGTGTGGTGTACCTACAAATACATCAACTCTGGGCCAGGAGCGCTCGGTGGTGTTTTCATCCATGCCAATCATGCCTACAACAAAGACCTGCCCCGTTTTGCCGGTTGGTGGGGGCACAACGAGGAACGGCGTTTTTTGATGGAAAAAGGTTTTGACCCCATTCCCGGTGCTGCTGGTTGGCAACTGAGCAATGCGCCGATCCTGGCCTTTGCGCCGATGAAAGCCAGCCACGATTTGTTCATGCAGGCGACCATGCCGGCCTTGCGGGCCAAAAGTGAACACTTGACGGCGTACCTGGAATATTTGATTGATTTGCTCAATGCTGATCGCCCCAGGTTTAGCATCATCACTCCGCGTGACCCTGATCAGCGGGGGGCTCAATTGTCCATTTTGACTGGCCCGGAAGGCAAGGCACTGTTTGATTATTTGGCAAAAAATGGGGTGATTTGTGATTGGAGGGAGCACAATTTACCGGGAGAAAAAGGTGAAACCGCAGGTGTCATTCGGGTTGCACCTACGCCAATGTACAATTCTTACGAGGATGTCTGGAATCTGGTGGATTTATTGAAAAAGGCGGAGGTTTAAAAAGGGGTAAGCATTTGGGTTTAAATCCTTAACTTCGTAATGAACCTAAATGCCTATTGCCGTGAAAACACACCTAACCCTTTTGGCTTGTTTGGCCTTTGCGCTAATTAGCCATGCCCAGACCGATACTACAACCAAGGCTTCTAAATGGCAGTTCAGTGGTGAGCTGGGCCTCGACATGTCCTTTCAAAGTGGCAACCTGCAATCCAGCAGCATCGTTGGTCAATTCAGTCCCAGCCTGGAAAGTTCGAATGTAACCATCAGTTCTTTCGTGCAATACATGTATTCCCGCTACGACCAAACGGTCTACCAGAATGACATTCTCTCTGAACTTTCCGCAGACCTTTGGTACAAAAAACGTTTTTTTCCCAATGTCAGTGGTCGTTTTGAAGCAACCACCTTGCGGGCCATCAAAGACCGGATTGGCATTGGCCCGGGCATAGCCTGGCGAGCCTTTAAAACCCCAAAATCAGATTTGGTGGTGCTGAACTCCGTTTATTATTACCGGACTACCTTTAGTCTGGGTCGCGAATTGAGTTTTGAAAAATTCCTTTATGTATTGACGCTGAAAGGAACCTATGCAACCTTGGGCGACAAACTGAACATCACCCACGATTTGCAGTACATTCCCTGGGTGCGGCAAGAAAAAACCAACCACATCCTGCGCGCCATCCTGAGCTTTGCGTTGCCCATTACAGAGCAATTTGCGGTCAATATTGACGTGGATTACATCTATGAAAGCCTGGTGGTAAGGAATCGGAAAAACTCCAATTTGACGACTGCGTTTGGGATTGCGTATGCGTTTTAGGCGGTTTTAAGCGCTTGGTAAAATGCCCTCATCCACTAAAATATCCCGAAGGCAAAAAGAGTAATCATCAAAAAGGGTAAGGGTTTCGTGCCACTGATAAATTTCCAGATTGCGGCGAGATCGGGCCACGATAATTTGTTGATTACGGGTCAAAATCCAGGCAATGCCTTCAACGCCAAAATCGAGCAGTTTTCCGGATTTTTCGACAATGTAAGACATGCTCAGATCGGTTTGTGGTTCCGTTGAAGCATCAATAGGGTCAATTTTCAAATCTACTTCAATGACAAACTTGGGGGGAATACTGCTGTATTGCTCGGATTGAGGATTGAGCAGTTTGTTTTTTTCAACGATTACAATGTCATTGGCCATATTGTCATTCAGGCGCAGGTGCAACCCTGCTTCATTGGTGGGAACCCAATAGTCTTTTTTAGGCAAAATCGTTTTTAGATAAAACACCAATGCCTGTACAATCAGTGATTGATAAATACTACTCCCCATAATTTCTTCTTCCGATTTCAAGCCCAATAAAACCTGCCGAAATCCCTTGCGGTAGTACTTGTTGCCGCCGAATTCTTCATAAACCATATTGGCCGGGATGGGCTGGATATTTATTTCCATGCGCTCTTTTATTTCTTCATCAAAGATAAACCATTATTTTCAAAGGGTCAATCTGGATTTACACTTAAACAAATCATTGAAGATGAAAACGAACTGCTTCTTTTTTCTGTTTTTTCTCACCAATTTTTTCCTCGGCGCTCAAGAAGACGCCGACTTCGCCCAAATCCGCGCCGCCCTCAAGCAGCAAGAAGCCGACTGGAACAAGGGCGACATTCCCGCCTTTATGGAGGTGTATTGGAAATCAGATCAACTCCAGTTCATCGGCGCTGCGGGCGTCACCAAAGGTTGGCAACAAACCCTGGATGGCTACAAGCGCCGTTATCCCGACCGGGATGCCATGGGCCAGCTCACTTTTGGCATTGTCAGTATGGAAAAGCTGAGTAAAAAGTCGGTTTTTCTGGTGGGCACCTGGGATTTGAAACGCAAAAACGACGCGCCAGGGGGGCATTTTATTTTGATTTGGAAAAAAATTAAGGGGAAATGGGTGATTACGGCGGATCACACGAGTGCGCGGACTTAGTCTCTGGTTTTTAGCTCAAAATGAGTACTGCTGGTTTTTCAAAATAAAAGAAAGGTGTTTACCTGTATAAAAAGTACAAAATTCGCCGCTTAGCATAAATAGAAGTTAGATAGTTTGGACTTTGCTACATTTGTATTCGATTACTTTGTTTTGTTCTTTGGTTTCATCCACTGGCGTTGTTGTCAGCACGTGATGTACGTTC
>JAIYAV010000325.1 GCA_027488855.1 Saprospiraceae bacterium | reverse complement strand
TTTTGATAAGTGGAAAACAGGGAATCGATTTGAGGAACGTAGGGGGCGATCCAGCGGTGGTGCTGGGCGGAGGCTGGGCTACTCCAACAAAACAGTGCCAATAATAAATAGATGTAATGATTCATGGTTACCTGATTACGTAGGGCGAATCACAGGTGCGCCCTATGTAAAGGTAGTATTTTAAGTTTATTCTCAAGTTGGAACAAACAAATCGTCCATGCTTATAAACGCAGATTTTGAAAAATTTTATTATTTTTTTTGTTTATTAAAAATATAAAATAATTATTTTGTAGTGTTAAATCGAGACTATGGCAAAAAAGATAACACTCACAGTCCAAGAGACCGATATTGCAATTCTATCAGATAAAGATCAAGATTTTTTCTCACTGACTGATATTACAAAGAGGGTCAATCCAGACAACCCTGCTATGATCGTCGTAAACTGGATGCGGAACAAAGATACTATCGAGTTTCTGGGAGCATGGGAAATTCTCTATAATCCAAATTTTAACCTTATCGAATTCGATAAGGTTAAAAGCGAGGCCGGGACAAATCGCTTTATCTTATCAGCGGGTAAATGGATTGAAGCAACAGGTGCAGTGGGCATTGTGACAAAAGCAGGGCGTTATGGTGGTGGTACATTTGCACATCGAGATATTGCGCTGGAGTTCTGCTCCTGGGTAAGCCCCGTGTTCAAGCTCTATCTGATTAAAGAGTTTCAGCGTTTGAAGGACATTGAGGCTGAACAAAACAAGCAAACATTAGAATGGAGCTTAAAACGCACCTTGGCAAAAGTGAATTACCTCATTCACACCGATGCGGTGAAAGAGCACCTGGTTCCTCCCAGAGTATACAACACCAAAGCAGAAAGCATTTATTTTGCCAGTGAAGCAGATCTGCTCAATATGGCTTTGTTCGGGCTAAGTGCCAAACAGTGGCGCGAAGCTAACCCTGAACAAAAAGGCAATATGCGAGATCATGCGAGCGCTGAACAGCTTTTAGTCCTTGCAAACCTGGAGAACCTTAATGCCGAATTCATTAGACAGGAGCTGTCCCAAAATGATCGCTTGACCTGGTTAAACGAAATCGCTATTCATCAGATGCAGTTGTTGTTAAATGTGCCTGGGATGAAGAGGCTGACTGATGGGCATGAGAAGTTAACGTGAGTTGGAAACTCCAGTTCCATAGAACAGCTAGGCGCTATGGAACTAGAGTTTCAGATCAGAATTTAATCAATCTTCGTCCACTTCACCACTTTCCTTACCCCATTCAACTGCACCTCCAACAAATACCATCCCACTGGCATTTCCTGCACATTCAATGAAGTTTGGTTTTTGCCAGGAAATGCGTCCACAGCCAGTTGACGGATGACTGCTCCAGTTGGATGCAAAATCCTTATTGCCGCACGAGAAGTTGTTGCCTGGTTGTTTTCAAACTGGATATTCAAGTCGACTCGGCTTGGATTGGGATAGAGGTGTACCTGCAATTCAGACTGAGCTGTACCCCGTTTGAACGATTCATTCGCCTGTAATTCAGGATCAGCAGGTGCCCCCAGTGCATTGCTCAGCGTCAACCGAACAAAATTGTCAGACAAATCAAAACAGTTGTCTGCTAGGGCTACTGAATCCAAGTTGTTACCAGCTTTGGCCAGTAAAAGACCACTGTGTGAAAGTCCCCACACCCGGAATGTACCCGCAGGCAGGGTGTCAAAATTGAGGCTGTCGGCGGGCAAAATGCTGCGGATGATGTTTTGAGCATTCGTTACAATAAAGCGGTAGGGTGGCAGCGGAGCAGCGTCTTTGCGCACAAAACGTACCACATCAGCTTTGTTGTCGCCACGGGTAATGTTCAGTTCAGTCGCCCCGTTCGAAGTGCTGATGGTTCCGCCCTTAGGTACTTGAACCACTATGGTAATAAAGTTTTCCGACAAGTCGTAACAATCGGTACTCAGCGCAGAATTGAGCAAATCTTGCCCAAACTGCACCCTGAACTCGCCCGAATGTGCAACGCCCCAAATCCGGTAAGTACCCGCAGGTGAACGTTCAAAATCAATCAGAATCGACTCGATGTCGGGGAATAAAACCCGGTTGCGGTCGTCGGTAATGACAATGCGGTACTCATCTCCAACGATGACCTCGGGTGGGAAAATCGGAATGGCGTCGGGGAGTCCATCCCCTGGGCAAACGTAGTAAGTGCTGGCGCCATCCAGGGTGCTGATCCTGCCCCCATCTACTTCCCCACCTCGGTAGACTCGAACGATATTGTCGGCCAAATCGTAACAGCTGGTAGACAGAGAGTCTTTTAAATTCAGTTTTTGCCCCAACTTGAACTTGGTCAAACCCGTGTAGGAAAGGCCAAAAACCAGGTAATTTCCAATGGCCTCACGGGTTAAATCAATGCGGTCGCCACGAACAATCTGACGAATCAGCGTGTCGGGACTGGTCAGGATGTAGACAAATCCAGACCTGGAGCGGCTGGTCGTCTTCATCCGCAGCGTCATGCCGTCTTTACCGGGGCAGAAGCGTAAACGGGTGGAGTCGTTGATCGCGCTGATGCGACCGCCGTCTGGCGCATCCAAAAACACGGAGAGGAAGTTGTCCGAAATGTTGTAACAACCATCCGAAATTGGGGTGTTTTGTAAGACGCGGTTGGTGCTCAAGGTAAGGTTTCCCGAGAAAGAAACCCCGTAAACACGGAAATCGCGCAAACCTCGAATGTCCAGGTTCAGGGTGTTGCCAGTGACGATGCTCAGCACCAAATTGCTGGCATTCGTAATGACGTAACGGTAACCCACATCTGTAGCGGTGGAGTTGTTGCTAAAGGTATAGGGATCAGCAATCCCGTCATTGGAACAGATGTAAATGGAGTCTCCCTGGGCAGTGGTAGAAACCCGCGCCCCATCCACAAAGGATTTTTGTACCGCGATAAAGTTGTCACTCAAGTCGAAACAATCATCGGTAATGGCTGAATCACGTACCGAAGAACCCGTTTTAATGATGATCTTCCCGGTATAAGCCAAGCCGTATATCCGAATTTTGGAACCACTCAGTTTTTCAAAATCAATTTTATTGGTGTCTGGCAAAACGGAGATGAGGCGATCCTTGTCATCGGTGATCAGGAGGAGTTGTGGCGCCTTGTTCTTGCCTTTGCGGGTGATGGTTCCCACATCTGCAGTGCCGTCGCCGGAGCAGATGTTGGTACCAATGCCCGATGCTTCGATGCTTCCCGCTTCCGGGGTCACTTTTTCAATCTCCAGGTAATTGGTCGACATGGAAAAACAGGAAGAAGCGAGTTGCGCTTGATCGGCTTTTTGACCAATGGCGGCCAGCAAATCTCCATTGAATACTAGTGCCCAAATGCGGTAACTGCCGACGGGCAATGAATCCAGTGCAGTTGCACTTTCGCGGGTAATGGCCCGAATGGTATTGTTGGTATCGGTGATCAAATAGGCGATCGCACCTTCCTGATTGCCCTGTAGACGCCACTCGATCGAATCTTTTTGACGATTGCTGGAGCACACGTAGACTTTGGTTCCACCATTCAACAAGCTAAGCTGACCACCCAAGGGGATTTGACGATTGACGGCAATGGAATTGAAGGAAAGCCCTGAACAATCATCGGCTAAAACATCGCTAAAAATATCCTGACCGGCTTTGGCCAACAATTGGCCGCCATAAGCCAATCCCCAAACCCGGTAAGTCCCACCGGGGAGGTTGCCAAAATTGAAACTGTCCTGCGAAGTTGCTGCGATGATTTTATTGGCATTATTGGTGACGAGGTAGACAAATTTTTCACCCAAACTACCTACTCGCTGGAAGCGCAGCGTTGAACTGGCTCCCGAAGAAGGGCATTGCAGGTTATCAGTTCGACCATTGCTCAAGCGCACCAGACCGCCTTGTAGGTTGGTTTTGATGGCCGTAATGGCATTGGATAAGTTAAAACAAGCATCAGATAAGGCGCTCCGGGTTATGTTTTGGCCTACGGCTGCGGTCAGCGTACCCGTATAAGCCATGCTGTAAATGCGCGCAGTATCACGCGAAATCTCATCAAAAATCAGCCTACTCTGATTGGTAACGCGCAAGATGTTGCCCAAAGCGTCGGTAACCAGATAAACCAATTGGCTGCCCAGGGCATCCCGGCGCGTCCAGTTTAAGGTATCGGGTTTACCTGCCCGGCAAACAAATCTGGGTGAACTACCCGAACTGAAGGCTACGACACCTCCTTTGACTTGTTCTTTGGTGATGGCAATAAAATTATCGGATAAATCAAAGCAGGCGTCCGAAGCACTACTGCCCGTAATGACCTCACCCGCTTTGAGCAACAAACTCCCCGAGTAAGAAAGGCCCCAAATGCGGCATTTACCCGGTTGACCCGCATTGAGGTCGATGCTATTGCCCAATAAAACCAGGAGCAGGCGGTTCTGATCATCCGTCAATAGGTATCGGTAGGTAGAAGTACTGGCCGTACCTGAAGTGCGGAAGGACATCTGATCGGCAGTCGCGTCGATACATACCAAACGAGAAGTAGCCCCGGTGCTCAAAGATACCTGACCTCCGTCCACTTCATTCCAGCGGAAACGTTGAAAATTATCACTGAGGTCAAAACACTCATCGCTGCTGACGCTGGCGATGTTGCTGCCTATGGTTGCGCTGAGTTTACCGGTATACGCTACCCCATATACCCGGAAGTTCATCGGGAAACTTTTCGAGGGGCGGAAACTTTGCCCATCACTAATGGCCACAATGCGTTGCAAAGTGTCGGTGATGATGAGTGCAAAACGGTCTCCTTTGAAGGCTGGCGCAACTTGTAATGCAATGCTTTCGGGTGCGTTTTGACCAAAACAAATCAACGCAGCACTTGGGTTGGCGAGGCTTAAGGATCCGGCAGCCGCGGTGCGCTTGATCACTTGCACAAAATTATCAGACAAGTCCCAGCATTGATTGGACAATTCTGCTGCTTTGGCATTTTCTCCTACTTTGGCGATTAACTCGCCAGAAAAACCAAGTCCGTAGATGCGGAAATAGCCTTCTTGTTCGCCCAACATGCGCACCTGATTGCTGGTGGAAATGGAGATGATGCGGTTGAAGGTATCGGTGAGTAGATAGACGTAGTTTTGTACGAGTAGGGTAGAGGCCGTGATCATCAAACTGCTGTCCTTGCTTACTCCACACAATACTTTACGGGTACCACCGTCGGCAAATTGAATCCGACCTCCATCATTGATGGATTTGGTAAAGGTGATGAAGTTTTGTGAAAAGTCGAAACACTGGTCTGAAAACCGTGCGGTACGAATATTGGCACCCGCTGAGAAGGAGATTTTACCCGTATAAGATAGGCCATATACGCGGTATTCACCTGCAGGCAGGTCGCCCAGGTTGTATTGCCCATTGTTGGGGAAAAGACTGATGACGTTGTTTTGGCGGTCGGTGATGAGGTAAACGTAGTTGTCGCCCCCGGCACCTGTGCTGGAGATGATTTTGGTTTGTGGCACCCCAGAGGTAAAGCACAGGAGTTGGGCAGTACCGCCACCACTAAATTGCAAGGTACCACCATTGGGATTGCGCTTGCGTATGTTGACCGGTTTTGCGGTAATCGAATAACAACTATCCGCAAAAGAAACTGCAAAAAGTGCATCGCCAACTTTGGCCTGAATGTTGCCAATGTAAGTAGCTCCCCAAACCCGATTGTACTCACCTGCTAAGTTGCGGAAATTGATGCTTGGGTTGGCCGAAAGTGCCAAAATACGGTTGTTCAGGTCTGTGACAATGAAATGTTGTTTTTCAGCCCCTTTGCTCGTCAATCCAAAAGTGCGGAATATGGCCGCAGGGTCATTGATACAAACGGTACTGGTAGTATCGTTGCCAATCAAACTGATTTGACCAGCATCCAGGAGGTAAACGGTAGCTCGAATGAAATTTTCGGACAAATCCGAACAAGCCGTGCTGAGTTTACCCGTGGCGGGCTTGCCTATTTCTGCAGTCAACTTACCGATGTAGCTCAAGCCCCAAATGCGGTATTCGCCCGTGGGTAGTCCTTTAAAGTCAATCTTAGCAGTGGGAATAATCCGCAAGATGATGTTTTTTGAATCTGTCAGTAAGTAGGTATACAAAGCTGGAGATTCCGTGGTGGTTTTAATTTCCCGGCTGGAAACATCAGGTAGATTGCCACATACAAAAGTTTGGGTAGACCCATCCGGCAAGGTTACTCGGGCGCCATCAGGATTGGTTTTGATCACCGAGAGGTAATTGTCAGACAAATCAAAACAACTATTGGAAAAAACAAAACTGAGCACATCCTGCCCTACCGAAGGATTCAAACTGCCTCCATAGGACAAACCAAAAATGCGGAAAACCCCAAGCGGCAAACTTTTAAGGGAAATACGCGGCTCGGTGAAAACTTCGATGACTTTGTTCTTGGCATCGGCGAGGATGTAGCGGTATACTGGGCTATCGCTGCCTGGCTTTAACTGCAACACCTCATCAGTTTCTTCATTGGCACAAATGTAATGCGGCGATTCGCTATTGCTGAAAGCGAGTACCCCCCCATCAGGAATAAAGTGGTCGACCCGCACAAAATTGTCCGTTAGGCCAAAACAATAATTGGCCAAAGAGTCGGTTTGGGCATTCATTCCAGGGCGGGCCAGTAGCTGCCCTTTGTAGTACAGGGCCCAAACCCGATAATTGCCGGGGCCGTATTTTTCAAAGTCGAAGTTGGGCACCGGGGAAATGTCCAGAATCTTGTCCTGTTCATCGGTGACCAACAAAACGTAGGGCAAATAAAAAATGCCCGTTTTAAACACAAGCCGATCTGGCTTGCCGTCACTAGCGCAAGTAAAGGCTTCCGTACCACCACCAGCCAAAGCGATTTTGGTACCGTCACCACAGTTTTCGGGAGATTGTGCTGCCAGCCTAGTGGAAACGAAAGAAAGGCAAAACAGCACCCATAAGTAAAAATAATGCTTCATTGGATAGCAATTGTATATTTTCCTTAGTATAAATCAATGACAATCAGAATGCTACAAAGAGCAACCTGTAAGCAATAGCCGAAGGGGGCATAGATGGGTGTAGATAGCCTCTTAAAGATAGTAAAAAATTATATAAGCGCTGGAGAAACGCAGCGTAAATATAGTCTTTTCGTCATAGATGTGTAAGTGAACTGAAGTAAAGTTTAAATAATACCTCTTAAAGGTTAGTATGGGAATAAAAAGGAGTGAGATACAAAAAGCTTTTATGTTAACACTGCAATTTTAATAACGGTAAAAACGTACCTTTATTGGGGACTAAGAGATGTCTAAATGATAATTCCAAAGACTGATTCACAGCATTATGTGGAACATTGCCTCTGTTGCGTTTGTATTGATCGAAATGTTCGGACCACATCCTGTGCCAAAGTACCCTCCTACTTTGGCTGGTATCGACGCCAGTCACCGCTATACCGTAGAGCGACTGGTTCAGGATGTATTTGTAGGGGGCGCATGTCGCAATACCTTCAATATCAAGGGTATTGGTAACGGCGGGGGCGTGGGTTATTTTGAAAATGGCCAATCCATCATCGGCATCAATCGCGGGGTACTCTTGTCGACCGGCCCCATCGAGAATAGTGAAGGCCCCAACGACTCCCGGCGCATTAGTGGGGATTTTAAGGACCTTACGGGCGATCCTGACCTGAAACAATTGTCCCAGTTGAAAATTCAGGATGCAGTAGGCATTGAATTTGATTTTGTACCGCTTGATTCGGTAGTCACCTTTCGGTACGTTTTTGCATCCGAAGAATATTGCGAGTTTGTTGGTTCCAACTTCAACGACGTTTTTGGCTTCTTCGTAAGTGGCCCAGGCATCAATGGCACTTTTAGCAATCAGGCCATCAATGTAGCGCTTGTGCCGGGAAGCAAGGATTACGTTTCGATCAATACCATCAACCACAACGTCAACCAGAATTACTTTGTCCACAACGAACTCAAAGAGGACGCCGATCGCTGTGGCATTCCCTGGACGAACTCGCCCAACCTGGGCAATATTCAGTTCGATGGCTACACCAAGGTGATGACCGCCACCCTCAAACTCAAAGCCTGCGAAACTTACCACTTGCGCTTGGTGATTTCTGATGTCAATGACGGACAATTTGATTCAGCCGTTTTTTTGGAAGCCGAAAGCTTCAACATTGGCGGCAGCATCAATCTGGCGGTAGGTGATGGGGTGCAACAAGATACCATCGTAGAGGGCTGTGGTGAGGGTCAATTTATGGTCAGCCGCAAAGATCCCACTCAAACCACCCTGCCCCTGACCATCGGCATTCGGGTGGCCAGCGCCAGCCGGGCCAAATCTGGTTCCGATTTTAAACCCTTACCTTCTTCAGTGACCATCCCCAGCGGAAAGGTTTTTACCACCATTAAAATAGAATCCATTCTGGATCAGGCCAATGAGGGGCTGGAAGACATCATCCTGGAACTGGATTTTCCTTGTTCCTGCATTAGTGATACTGCCCGATTGTACATAGAGGATCCTCCTCCTTTGAGCACAGGTTTAAAAACGCTGGAGTCTTGTATCGGAGATACGGTACTGCTACAAATGAAACCAACTGGCGGGGTAGCACCCTACCAGATTCGTTGGAGTAATGGGGACACTTTGACACAAATTAGGGCTGTTGCCAAAATTGACACTACTTATCGGGTCAATATGAAAGATGCCTGTGGCCGCATCATTGATGACCAAGTGATCGTGCGTCGCCGCAAACCGCCCGAAGCTCGACTCAACAGTTTGCGGGAAGTTTGTTCCAATGATACCGTTTCGATCCCCATTTATTTTAGTGGTTTTCCGCCCTATACCTTCACCTATGTGTTAAATGGGGTCGTCCAGCAAAAAATCGAAACCTTCGACAATCCTTACACCATCAATACCAACCAGGAAGGGCGGATTGAATTATTGAATTTTCGGGATGCCCTCTGTGCTGGGAGGGTGAGTGGCCGGGCCGAAATCCGCAACTACCAGCTCAAAACCCTGGCTACCTCCCGTCAGGTAAGTTGTTACCAGGCCAATGATGGCTCCGTCCGCGTTGATGTGGCCGGGGGAACCGCTCCCTATCGATTCAACTGGAATACCAGTGCCAACAACAGCCCAGTGATTCAAAACCTCGCCGCCGGAAAATACGCTGTAAGTATTACCGATGCCAACGGTTGTTTTACCAACCTGGAGGTAGAAGTCCGCCAACCCCCAGCCCTGGACTCCATCACCTTTGATTGCCAGGAATTCAGTGGTCCTTTTATTTCTTTTGCGGCTTCTGGAGGTACTCCACCTTATTTATACAGCATTGATGGCGACCCTTTTCAAAACGAACAGGTGTTTAGCCAACTCAATTCCGGCGATCGTTATGATTTGCGCATCCAGGACGCGGCTGGTTGTATGGTGAATCAAAACTTCATCATGCCGTCGCGTTTTGACAAAATGGTGGAATTGGATCCAACGGTGCTTTTAGAATTGGGCCAAGATTATACCTTTAGTCCCAATCTGAACATTCCAGAAAGTTTGATCAAAACCATCAAATGGCAGCCCGCCACAGGGCTGAGTTGTATTGATTGCCTCAAACCCCAACTGCGGGCGCTCAAAAATGACACCTATACGATCGTAATGGAAGACATTTTTGGCTGCCTGGGTTCTGCCTTTATCAATGTCAAACTAAATCAACAAATTGACTTATACGTTCCGAATGCTTTTTCGCCCAATGGAGATGGGCTCAATGACCTGCTAGTAGTACATGCCAATCGGGATCAAATCCAGCGGGTAGTGCGCATCCAAATTTTCAACCGCTGGGGTTTACTCCTCCACGAAGACCAGGATTTCCTGCCCAATGAAGGCCGCCGAGGCTGGGATGGGCGCTACAAGGGAGTGGACTTGCTACCTGGGGTGTATACCTACATTGTGAGTGTGGAACTGGTCGATGGGCAGGTGCAAATGCGTAATGGGGCGGTGACTTTGATGCGGTGACATCATCCTTTCTAAGGTGCCTCTAAGGTATCTGTGGTTTCTTAGGTGATGAAGAAAAATATGCTCTTCGCGCTTGCGCAAGAGTTTTTATTGAACCACCTAAGAAATCATAGACACCTTAAAGGCACCTTAGACGTTAGGAAAAAATAAAAAGAATCCATGTTGAAGATATTTCTTTCTACCATTATGTTGTGCTTTTGGGGCTGGGCTTGTCAGTCCCAATCTCCTGCCAGGGACTCCCTGCGCTACCTCGCCCTCGGCGACTCCTACACCATTGGCACCAGCGTCGAAGTTGCGGAACGTTTCCCCATGCAATTGGTCAAAGCCTTGCAGCAAAAAGGCATCAAAATTCAAAAGCCTAAAATCATCGCCCGCGTCGGCTGGTCTACCGATCAGCTCAGCGTGGCAATGGATCGCGAAAACCTGGCTGGAACTACCTGGGATCTGGTGACCTTATTGATTGGGGTCAACAACCAGTACCGGGGTGGATCTTTGGAACAGTACAAGCTGGAATTTGAAAACCTGCTGAAAAGGGCAATCGAATTGGCAGGAAAAGATAACAAAAAAGTGATCGTCCTTTCTATCCCTGATTATGGGGTTACGCCCTTTGGGCAGCGTTACCAGGCTGGGCGCATCAGTCGGGAAATTGACGAGTTTAATGCGGCCAATAAAAAGATAAGTGAAAGTTATGGGGTAGGCTATTGCGACATTGCGCCGATTTCGAAGGAGGCCTTGAAAGAAAAAGACTTGATTGCGAAAGATTTGTTGCATCCATCAGGGAAGATGTATGGAAGGTGGGTGGAGCTGTTGGTGGGGATGGTGCGGTGAAGCTTGTCCATGACCTTCTGTAACCTGCTCAGAACATTCTATTTTTGGTGTTTAATGAATAGACATGTTGTAACGGACTACATGAAAACAAAAAATTATCTGTGTAAAAATGTAAGAAAACCAAAAATCATCTGCATAAAAATGTAATATAGTTTGGATTTTATCTGTCTAAAAATGTAAATCGAAGATTCAGAAAGATAAGACCTATATTACAAACAATTTTAGGGGCATGAATTACAAAGTATTGGCACCTCTTTGGCC
Source organism: Saprospiraceae bacterium (assembly GCA_027488855.1). Classification (GTDB taxonomy): domain Bacteria; phylum Bacteroidota; class Bacteroidia; order Chitinophagales; family Saprospiraceae; genus Haliscomenobacter. Next base: position 33,115 of record JAIYAV010000325.1, on the reverse strand, counting down.
TGGCTTGAATGTATTGCTGATGTTTGGGCTGTTTGCCTGTACTAAACCTGTGGATATAGAACTACCTACCCTCGATGAAGGGATCACTATTTCGGCCTACCTGAATACAACTAAGGGCAAGCAGGAGGTAAGAATACAGCGCCTGGCACCTTATACCACAAGAGGACTCAATTATCCCATTCTTGACGCCCAGGTCTGGATTATCGATAACCTGGGACTTAGACAAAATTTCAAACCCGACCCCACTCGCATTGGTTACTATATTCCTTTGGACAAAGACTTTGTTGGAGAGCCCGGGAAAACTTATGTGCTCCACGTTTTAACGCCCGATCAACGAAAGATTGAATCCCTGCCCCAAACCCTGCGGGAAGTACCCCCCATCAAAAAAGTGTACAGGGAAGAAATCATTGTGGATGATTCACGCCTTGGAACGGTGGTGAAAGGATTTAAGGTGCTGCTCGATGTGGATGACCCGACTGCGAAAGGAGATTTTTACCGTTGGGACTGGGTTCATTACGAGCAAATTTCCTATTGTTTTCAATACGATGGAGCCTTGCCTGGTATAAATTATAGCACCTTACTTGGTATTCCCTGCTGTGAACCTTGTTGGGATATTTACCGATGTTATATCAATTGTACTAATATTTATTCAGATGTACTAACCAATGGCAAGGTCATCACCCGCCATCCAATTACCAGGATTCCGTATTGTCCAAGAGATTATTACATCGAAATCCAGCAACGTTCCATCTCCAAAGAAGCTTACAATTATTGGCGAACAGTGGACCAATTGACCAGCAATAATGGGAGCCTTTTTTGTTACCGCACCGGCAGCTATACGGGGCAATTTGACCTGTGTGAGTGATTCAGCTCAAGTTGTTTATGGGTTGTTTGAAGTATCAGATTTGGAAGAAGGGGGCTTTTTTATTTCCCGTATCAATACCTCTAAACCTGGGTATTTCACCTGTGGCCAAATTCCTCTTCCTGCTCCTTCGATAGATTGTGTAGCTTGTAGAGAAAGTGCGTATCGGACAAAGGTGAAGCCGAGGTTTTGGGTTAGGTGAGGAATTTGATGCAAATTGCGGGCTTGCATTTCCCGGAGAAATAGGTTTATTTTGTAAGACAATAAACAATAGCACATGTCTTTAACCATTGAGTTACCCATTTCTGTGGAACGTGCACTACGCAAACAAGCTGAAATGCAGGGTGTAGCACTTGAAAGCTATATCTCAGAACTATTGTCATCGATTCCCACCGATAAGTTTACGGAACAACCTAAAGAATCCACTGAAACCCAACTGCTTGAAAAAATCCAACTCAATGTTGCACCTCAAGACTTGGAAGAATATTACCGACTAAGCGCCTTATTCAAATCCGATCAGATTACAGATGCGGAGCACGAAAAGCTCTTAGCGTTGAATGATGTAATAGAGATTGCGCATGCCGAACGGATAAAATACGTGATTGAGCTTTCCAAGTTACGCAACCAATCATTGGAGGATGTAGTGCTTGAATTGGGGCTTAAGCGCAAAGTGGCATGACAGAGGCTTTGAGGAGTAAGGTTCGCCGACGCGCGAATTCCTGTTGTGAATATTGTTTCGCTCAGGAATCCTTATCGCATGACCCCTTTTCTGCGGAACATATTATTCCCAGTGTTAAGGGAGGAAAAGATGAATTGGACAATCTTGCATGGTCGTGTCTTGGATGTAATTTCCACAAATTCACAGCAACTACTGCAATAGACCTGATCTCCGAAGAAATGGTAGATTTGTTCCATCCTCGCCAGGATACGTGGGGCGATCACTTTAGATGGAGCGAAGATACCACACATCTAATAGGACTTACAGCAAAAGGTAGAGCAACAATTGGACGTTTAAAATTGAATCGGGAAGGGTTGTTGAATTTACGAAGGGTATTGAGCGAGGCTGGGGTGCATCCGCCAAGTGTTTAAGTTGACAGTATTTGAAAGTCACACTCAATAGGCTATGGAAAAAATGGTAAAATATCGCGATGCGATTATTCAATTGCTCAATGAAGGCCTCGCTGCTGGATCACATCGAGAGAACCCAAACTTAGAAGAATACGTCTCATTCGATACCGAACGCGACCATTACCAACTCTTGTCACTTGGCTGGGAAAATGGACGACGGGTATACTTCTGCATTCTACATTTTGACATCAAAGGAGGTAAAATATGGCTACAAGAAAACAATACAGATTACGATATCATCAGCAGATTGGAACAAATGGGGATAGCTAAGTCTGAGATTGTAATTGGTTTTCATCCGGCGGATGTGAGAGGGATGTCGGAGTTTGCGGTGGCGTAGTTTTGGGTGAAAATGAAAATAGTCAAACAGATAGTCAATAGAACATTGCATCTAACCTTTCCTCAACAATGTTTATTCGCTTGCTTGCTGGTTGAAAAAATGCAGGCGAATTTCGATTATTATTTTTCCCAAGAAAAAGAAAAGATCGAAGCTGCCACTACAATTTTAAATACTTGTTTCGATTACATCATAGCCTTCCCGGATACTAAAAAAATTTCATTGCACGGTTTTTTGGAACAAATCGAAGCACTAACTCCCGACCTGGATGAAGAAGAAGGCGCCGCATCGTATGCTTTTGATTTTTGTATCGCCTGTTATGCACTTCTCCGCTTGTTACATGATGTTGACTTGCAAGAACTGGAAACAGTGATAGAACAAGCTATTGCAACTGTGGATATGTTTATTCAAGAGTATTTGGACCTCGATCCTTCTGATGCAGATTTAGAAAATAAAATCGCGGATAGCCCTTTTATGCTGAATGAGGTGGAACGACAACAAGCCTTATTAAGTGCTGTTCAAACCATCAAAATCATCAATGAAGAGCAAGTGTTTAAATTGAGGGATATGAATCGTCGTTTTCCGGATATGATAAATTTAAGGACGATATATCCCCGCTAAAATCTCAACGCTTATTCGCCGCTTTTTCTCCGCTGCCAAATAGGCTCAGCCCCTCAACGCTTCAACCGATTTCAAAAACAAATCACTTTCCCCCACCAACCTCAGCCCACCTGATTTCCCTCCCCCCACTTCTCAAAAACAATCCTGGGAACGTTCCCGATAACGTTTGCGTAAAAAAAATATCCACTCTTGAGACACGAAGAAAGATAAAAACCTAATATCGTACTGCGATAAGACCTAATAACTACTCTTTTTTTTGGTCAAAGCCCATTTGACTCTTTTTTTATTTTAAAACCGGATCAATTTTTTGGTCAGGCAATCTATGATTTTGATGTAAAAAAAAGCTGTTGCCGAGCTTGGCTTCTGTGGAAGTCTGGCCAGCGGTAAGGGGCATTTAAAGTGCTCCAGAGCTTGATTTTTGCACTTGAAATTTCACAAATTTTCATTGGTATAGATTTAAATTCTACAAAAATGCCTACAAAGCAAGGACTATTATTCCTTTCTCTCCTGCTATTTTGCAGCTTTCTGAATGCACAAATAGTAGTCAAAGGAAAAGTAACGGACGCTTCTGGTGCTGGGTTACCGGGTACCAGCGTCATCCAACAAGGAACATCCAATGGTACTGCCACCAATGTTGACGGCACCTACACCTTAACCGTTCCAAACAATGCCATTCTGGAATTCTCTTTTACGGGTTTTAAAACCCAGCAAGTTTCCGTAGAAGGGAAAACGACCGTCGATGTAGTACTGCTGGAAGACGCTTCAGTCCTGGACGAAGTGGTCGTAGTGAATTATGGCTACGGAGCGGTAAAAAGGAGTGACATGACCGGCTCGGTAGCTTCATTAGGGGCAAAGGAGTTGTCCAAAATCCCCGTGGCTGACGTTGCTCAAGCCATGGCTGGCCGCCTCCCCGGGGTGAACGTCACCGCCACCGATGGTTCGCCCGATGCCGATGTGGTGATTCGGGTGCGCGGCGGGGGCTCCATCACGCAAGACAACTCACCATTGTATGTGGTAGATGGTTTTATTGTCAGCTCGATCCGGGGCATTGCGCCATCCGATATTGAAAGCATCAACGTATTGAAAGATGCAGCTGCTACGGCTATTTATGGGGCACAAGCCGCCAACGGGGTTGTGGTCATCACCACCAAAACACCTAAAGCAGGTAAAGTATCAATCAGTTACAATGCTTTCTACCAGTCCAAAACACTACCTTTTGACCGCAAATACGAGGTGCTTGACCCCTACGAATTCGTATTGGCCAATTACGAGTTCGCCAGGCTTTCCTCCACCGCAGCCTTAAACTCCTTTGAGCGCTTTTTTGGGGTTTACGACGACTTGGAACTGTACAAACAAAAAAAACCTACCGATTGGCAGCAAGAGCTTTTTGGAGCGCCCCGGCCTTCACAATCGCACAACCTCAACATCAGCGGCGGCACCAAAACCACCAAAATGGCGCTGAGCTTTTCGAACAACCAAGATGAAGGTCTGTTGCTCAACAACAATTACCGTCGCAATGTGATCAACTTTAAAATTGATCAAGAGTTGGGCAAAAAGTTAACCTTCACCGGTACTGCCCGCCTCACCAATACCGTAACCAACGGTGCAGGTACTTCTGGCAATGCCCAGTTGAACGTCAAGGACGCCGTACAAACCCGCCCGGTCAATGGTTTGGCTGATGAACTGGAATTGAACCTGAACGAAATCGATCCCAACGACGATTTTGCCACCTTCATCTCCAGTCTGGTTAGCCCGGTAAAACTGGCCGAACAAGACTGGCGCAGAAGAACCAACAACGAATACATCCTCAATGGGGCGCTCAAATACGACATTACCCCTAATTTGAACATCAAGTCGACCGTTACTACCTCCAAGGGATTCAATGAAATTCTGCGCTTCTACGGGCCACTCACCGGGGAATCCTTCAACAACGGGGGCAACCTGCCTTTGGGTGAAAAAGGAACTTCCATTGTTGACTCTTACCGCTGGCTGAATACGCTCAACTACAAATTTAACCTGGCCTCCAAGCACAATTTGGACATTTTGCTGGGTCACGAGGTGTATTCCAATGGCGGCAAGTCTGACTTTATCCGTTCCGAAGACTTCCGCTTGTCGATTACACCTGAAGAGTTGTTTGCCAACATGACTTTTGGCCGTACCGACCGCCTGGAAACCCAAATTTTCACCGATGAAAACCGGGTATCTGGTTTCGGTCGCCTCGATTACAGCTTCAACAACAAGTACCTGGCCACGATTACCGTGAGAGCCGATGCTTCCAGCAAATTTGCTGCGGAAAACCGCTTGGGTATTTTCCCGGCCTTTGCTTTGGGATGGAAGATTTCGGAGGAGGATTTTCTCAAAAACTCTGATGCCGTCTCTGAACTGAAACTGCGCCTCAGCTACGGCGAAACGGGTAACGACCGCATCAACTCTACGGCTACCCAGCTTTTGTTCGTAGGTTCAACCCTGCGCGGGCCTGGTTTTGGCAACTTCGACAACCCGTACTACACGCCTTCCGGCTCAACGTTGTACAACCCAAATCTGGTTTGGGAAACGACCATCAACCGCAACGCTGGTCTTGATTTCAGTTTTTACAAATCAAGAATCACGGGTAGCCTCGACTTTTATTACAATACCACCAAAGACTTGTTGTTGCAATCTGCCATTCCATCCAATACCGGGTTCACCACCCAGTGGAACAACATTGGCAGCACTTCCAACAAAGGGGTGGAACTGGGACTCAATGTTAATGTTTTGGAACATCGGGATTATGTCCTGACGGCCAACTTCACGGTAGGCCACAACGTAGCCAAAATTGATGCACTCGACGGAACCAACTCCCGTTTTTTCCAATCCAACTGGGCGAGTACCGACCTGAAAGACCGCGACGATTATTACATCGTAGTGGGAGGCAAAGTGGGTGACATTTATGGTTATGTTACCGACGGTTTTTACCAAACCTCCGATTTTGCAGGTTACAATGCAAGCACGGGCACCTACACCTTGAAAGAAGGCGTTCCAAACGCTGGTGGAACCGTGGGCAACACCCGCCTCAGACCCGGCTTTTTGAAATTGAAAGACTTGGACGGCGACGGACAAATCACTAGCAAAGACCGTAAGGTGATTGGCAATGCACTCCCCGTTGCACAAGGGGGATTTGGCCTGAGTGGTACTTTCAAAGGTTTTGATGCCGCCATTTTCTTCAATTGGTCGCTGGGCAACGACATCTACAACACCGGTAAAATCCAGTACAACCAATTCAGACGGGTTACTTATGGCAACCTCTTGAGCACCATGAGTTCCGACAAACGGTTCACCTACATTGACTTTGATGGCGCGGTAACCGGAACTCCAGGTCAGGTAGTCACCGACCTGAATCAACTGGCTCAAATGAATGCAGACAAGGAAATCTGGTCACACGCCAGCTACGGGGTAGCACAGGCTGTGATTCACTCCTGGGCGGTAGAAGATGGTTCCTTCATCCGTTTGAACAACCTCAATATTGGCTATACCCTTCCCAAGGCTTTGACTTCAAAACTGAAGATCGGTCAAGTCCGTGTATACCTCGCGGGCAGCAACCTGAAGCTCTGGACCAAGTACAGTGGCTATGACCCCGAGGTGAGCACCGGCCGCAGTGGCTACAATCAGCTTACTCCTGGTGTCGATTATTCTTCCTTCCCACGGAGCAGAGCTTATACTGCCGGGGTTAACGTCAACTTTTAATCACCCACAAAAGTAGAATGAAATGAAAAGGAATATATTCATTTTTGCATTGCTTCTTTCTCTGGCTTCTTGTGCTGATTTTCTGGAGCCAGATTCACTGTCGACCTTTGACAGCAACTATGTATTTTCAAACGTGGACGATGCCCGCAAAGGGGTAAACGCCGCCTATGTACAGTTTGGCACCGATGGATTCCGGTCTCGCCTGTCCAACAACATGACGGGCAATACCGACATCGAGCGCCAGAGTGGTTGGACCAGCTCCAGCGACCGTTACCAAATCTGGAACCTGAACGCATTGTCCACCAATGGCGACCTGCGTCAGTTCTGGAATTCAGCCTATACTTCCATCCGCGATGCCAATATTGCCATCGAAGGAATCGAAAGCAGTGGCACTCTGGAGTCGCCAGATGCACAAACCAAGCGACTGATGTACAACATGTTGGGTGAAGTATACACCCTGCGGGCTTACTGGTACAGCATGCTGATTTACTACTTCGGCGATGTGCCCAACGTTCGTCAAGCGCCCAAAGCAGGGGTTGATTTTTTCCTGCCTCGCGAGAATCGTAACGTCATTTTGACCCAGTTGATCGATGACCTGAAAGCCATCGAAGACAAAATGCTCTGGGCCGACCAGTGCCAGTATCGGACCGAACAGGTCAACCGGGAGTTTACCCTGGGCCTGATTGCCCGCTTGGCACTGCAAAGAGGTGGCTACTACCTCAAGCCCGATATGACCATGACCAGAGATGGGGATTACAAAACGTATTATCAGATCGCCAAGGATTACACGGCCAAGTTGATTTCGTTGAAAGATCGTCCGTTACCAGCGGATTACCGCCAGGTTTTTTTGAACCAAAGCAAGTTTATTACCACCGTCAATTCGGATGTTCTTTTTGAAGTACCCTTTGCACTGGGCAATGGTGATGTGGGTTGGAACATCGGGATTACGGTTCAGGGTGGTGCCACCGCTTCTCATGCTTATGGTTCAGGGGACAATTACATGGCCGTTCCGATCAGCTACTATTGTTCTTTCGATACCACCGATATTCGTCGGGACGTGACTTGTGCCTTGTACCGAGTCAATACCAAGTTTCAGGAAGAATTTGTGTCTTCTGCCACCAACATTGCGCAAGGCAAATGGAGCCGCTACTTCCTAACCAATCCTCAAGGGCAAAACTCCGCCAAAGGAACCGGGATCAACTGGCCGATGATGCGCTATGCCGACGTCCTATTGATGTACGCTGAAGCAGAAAACGAACTGAACGGGCCTACCGCAGCAGCGAAAGAAGCCTTTAAGCGGGTGCGCCAAAGAGCCTTCGCGTCCAACCGTTGGGCAGAAAAAGTGGACGCTTATCTAGCTTCCAGATCCGCAACCAAAGAAGAATTTTTCAACGCCATTGTCGATGAAAGAGCATGGGAATTTGGCGGCGAAATGATCCGCAAATACGAGTTGATCCGTTGGGGCATTTATTCCAAAAAGATGCTCGAAACAGTTAACCTCCACAAACAAATCGTGGATGACGCCCTCGCTGGTACCGGCAAATACGCCAACCTGCCCGATTACATGTACTGGAAGCGCAACGATGCCGGGAAATTCGTCGTCCTGAATCCCAATTCCCGGATCAACGGCACCCCTGATGCCTCCTGGACCAGGGTTCCTTTTACCAGAGCCATGTATGATGCGACCAAGGCGACCTATTCCGATTTTGTCCTCAAAGACTGGGAGCCCTACTACGCCGGCCCCGTTCCGAATGTGGCGCGCTACATCTTCCCGATTCCGGAAGAAGCAGTTGCCGCCAGCCAGGGCAAAATTGACAATAACGGCTATCAATTTAAATAATCTAGAGAGCTTGTTTAAGTTTTTTGGGCGGAAGTGAAAACGAGACCATTTTTGTCTAAATGAGGCACGAAAAGCGGAGTTTAGCAGCGCTAAATGAGCATTTTCGGAACGAAATTTAGGCAAAAATGGTCTGTTTGTAGCCCGAACAAAAAACTTAAACAAGCTCTGATGTCAAAAATTTAACCATGAAAAATATTGCTAAGTATACTGTTTTTCCTATCGCTTTTTGTGCTGCGCTGGTCTTGCTGTTGGGCAGCTGCAAAAAAGAAGAACAGGTATACGAAGAAACCAGATTGTTCAGGCCAGCTCTGAACAGCGCACTATCCGCCAAACTCAATACCATCATTATTGAATTGGCCAAAATGAAAGAGGCGACTTCCTACAAATTCGAAATCAGCCAGGATTCATTCAAAACCGCTCCGCTGTACACCTTTACGACGGATACAACCTATGTGCTTGTTGACAAAAAATTGGTTGGCGAAGAACTGGAATACAACTCCCTCTATCAGATTAGGGTAACTGCCAATGCAGCCGATCCGCAGTTCAACAGTCGACCAGCAACTTTGGGCGCTATTCGTACCGAGCCGCTTCCTTCCATTCAGTTGGCGGCCAGAGCCTATGACGTAACCGATGTACTGGCAAGAGTGCGCTGGACCCCTTCCGGTGCAGCAATCACCGAGGTGAAAGTGTTCAATGCGACAGATAAAAAACTGAAAAATGCTTTGGGCACCTATACCGTAACTTCAGGGCAGAATACTGCTGGTGAAGTGATCATCGACAAATTGATGCCAGCTACGAGTTATTTGGTAGCCATTTACAGCACGGGCAGCTTGCGGGGTTTTGTAGACTACAAGACTTTGGAAAAAGGCGTCTATCCAGGCGATCCCAACGTGATTGACCTGACCACCAACGAAGCGCCCAACGCACTTGATGCAGCATTGACTTCGGCGGCAGAGGGTAGCATTATCCTGCTGAAGAAGGGGGTACGTTATAATTTTCCTTCTACTACTGTGCTGTTGAGCCAATCCGTTACCATCAAAGGTGCCTATGCGCTCACGGAAGCAAAAGCACAACTCTATACTACCGGAGATTGGCGGGTAAAGGCAGGTGTAACCATTGAAAACGTCATTTTTGATGACATCGACATCATTGGATCCGACCCTGGCGCAGTGTACGTTTTTAACATCAACAACACTGGCGCTCCTACGATCATTACCAATCTACTCTTCAAAAACTGTACCCTGACCAGTATGCGGGGGATTGTCCGTTTGCGCGCTGATTCGTTCATTAAAAACTATACCATCAGCAATAGTGTCGTATACAACATCGGCAGCTATGGCGTTTTTACGACGGATACTGATGGTGCAGATAAAGCAGCGATTGACAACATTAAATTGCAGAATTCAACTTTCTATCAAATCTCTTTCATCGCCACTTCCCGCACCAACTCCCAAAGCTTTTTGATTGATGCTTGCACCTTCAGTGAGTTTACCGAGCCTGCCCAAAAAACCTTCAGGTACAGAGGTGGCGCTGGTCGGAGCGATATTTTAAAAGGTTTGACCATCTCAAACTCCGTGTGGGGAACGGGCTGGGACAAAGCAGCTAGTGGCAACAAAACGGTGACTTTTAAAGAAGGACTCACCGGTACAACAGTTTCCGTGTTGAACACCTGGGCAACTTCGGATTTTGCTGCGGCAGCAGGATCAGAGTTGCCAGGATTTCCAGCATTGAACTACTCTGGTACAGCTACCAAGTTGTGGAAAGACCCGAGTAAAGGAAACTTCGCGATTGCGGATGCTGGATTTGCGGGGAAAACCTCTAGTGGGGATCCTCGTTGGCGGGTGAAGTTGTAGGTGGTTGCTGTTTTAATTGATTGTAAATCCTTATGAACCAGGGTTTACAGGCTTTAATTCAGGATTGTGCTTGAGTTTTTCAACCCCCGACCCCTGGCAGGGTCGATTGGTTCTGGTTTTTCCCGCAACGGGAGCCCCGCTAGGGGCGTGATATGGGTAGTTAATAACGGTCCAGATGTTTCTCAAAGTCCCGTAGGGACGCGATGTGGGTATTCTTCGAGACAAAATACCCACATTTCGTCCCTACGGGACTCGGAAAATCCTGGACCGTTATTAACTACCCATATCACGCCCCTAGCGGGGCTTATCGCCATGTGCAAAACTAGAACCAATCGCCCCTGCCTTCCAGGGGTCGGGGGTTGGGAGGCTCAAGCACAATTTTACACATGATGCTAAATCCTTTCCTAATTGCAGCCTTTTATTCAGAATTCTTACTCAATTCTTTTTAAAACTACCACAATGCTCGCTAAAATACCAAGCGTTGCACTATTGCTTTTATGCATTCAGGGAATCGTTTTTTCGCAAGCAACGATCCACAATCCCAACCTGGGTGATGACCGCTTTTGCAAAGATGCGGACAAGGGAACTTCCGAAGTGCAAGGTTCACCAGCGGTTTTTTCTGCTTCGCAGGAGGTGTATTTTCGGGTGGAAGTGAGAAAGGTTCAGTCTCCTCCAAAAGACCCAATCAGAGCAGTCTGTCAATTTTTCTACAGCCTGGACGGCGTAAATTTCAACACCATCGGTGCTCCTTTTACCGCCAGGGAAGGGAAATGGGTGGGAGCCAAAGTGGGCTTGTTCAGTACCGGCAAAAAAGGGACTTATGCTGATTTCGATTGGTTTCGGATTGAGGAGTTGTGAGTACAAACTGAGCTGGTACAAGTCTCGTACCAATATCAAACTTACACCACGTCTAATAAACTTGAGTTAAGTTGAAAATCAAGGATTGCGCGCAAATCTAGAACTCCCCCCCGAAGGTTCAAAACCTTCGGGGGGGTAAAGCAGCGAAACAGTGCTTTGCTTAACCGCCCCGAAAGTCTGAAACTTTCGGGGCGGGGTTTTAGATCGTGCATATGTCTACTAATTGTCGGGAAATCAAACTTACACCAAGTCTAATAAAAAAAGCATCACATGAAACATTCCAATATCCTCTGGATGATCATCTTCATACTGGCCCTAGGCACCCAATCCACCGCCCAACCCCTCGCCTTCCCCGGCGCAATGGGCGGCGGCAAATACACCACTGGTGGTCGTGGCGGCGAGGTATACGAAGTGACCAACCTGAACGATTCAGGCACCGGTAGCCTGCGCGACGCCGTAAGCAAACCCAACCGCACCATCGTATTTCGGGTTTCAGGAATCATTGAGTTGAAATCAAAGCTCGTACTCAGACAACCCAATATCACCATCGCTGGCCAAACCGCCCCCGGTCAAGGCATCTGCCTCGCCAACTATGCCACCAACATCTCCGCCAACAACATCATCATCCGCTACCTCCGCTTCCGGCACGGCGACGCCCAAGTTTCAGAGGACGACGCTTTGAACTGCTTCTCGGGTGCCTACCGCAACATCATCATCGACCACTGTTCCATGAGCTGGTCGGTGGATGAGACCACCAGTTTTTATGATGTAAAAAACGTGACTTTGCAGTGGAACATCATCAGCGAGAGCCTGTACAAGTCCATTCACGCCAAGGGCAATCACGGCTATGCAGGCATTTTTGGGGGCGCAAATTCCTCCTACCTCTTCAACCTCATCGCCCACCACACCAGCCGCACTCCCCGCTTCAACGGCACCCGATACGATAGTCAGACCTTTGGCGATAGCCTGGAATTCTGCAACAACGTGATTTACAACTGGGGCAGTACCAACAGCGCCTATGGCGGCGAAGGTGGCAAGTACAACATGATCAACAACTACTACAAACCCGGCCCAGCCACGCCAGGTAATTTGACCACCAGCAGCGCCTCCAACAAGCGCAACCGCATCCTGAATTATTCCAACTTCTATGTGGAAGGCACCGATACCATCTGGGGTGGCGATTTTTACATCAACGGCAACTACGTGCATGGCTACCCCGACGTGACTGCCGACAACTGGACCAAAGGCGTACAAAAAAGCAGCAATCACCCTGATGCTGATCGTTTGATCCGCGAAGCCAGACAAACTACTCCTTATCGCATCTCCGATTTTGTACCCATTCCAGCCACCAACGCCTACGATTCTGTAGCCCGGTATGCTGGTGCCATTTTGCCCGAACGTGATCCCCTTGATGCCCGCATCATTCGGGAAATGTTGGAAGGGAAAGCGACTTACGAAGGTGCAACCTACAAAACGGTCACATCTACGGGAATTACCCACCCTTCTGGCATCATCGACAAACCCAGCGATGTGGGTGGTTTCCCAAGCTACAAGTCCACTCCCGCTCCCCTGGATAGTGATAAGGATGGCATGCCCGACGCCTGGGAATTGTCCCGAGGTTTGAATCCCGATAACGCCAATGACCGCAATACGACCAACCCAGAGGGCTATACCATGCTGGAAGTTTACCTCAACAGCTTGCAAGCAAAAATTGTCAGCAGCCTTCCGGTGATCAACGCAGATGATGCCCGGATCAAAATTTATCCGAATCCTACCAAAGGGTTGATCAACATCCACAACTTGTCAGATACGGAAATTGAACAGGTGTTTTTGTATGATTTCAGCGGACGTCAGGTTGACAGCACAACCCAAGGCATTTTGAAAGAGCAGTCGCTCGAAATGAATTTATCCCGACACCCGAAAGGAAACTACTTGCTCAAACTCATCAGCAAGGGCGCGATTTATACCAAAAGCATCATTAAACGCTAACCTACATCTTATGAAACACTTACAACTCTCCTTGCTCTTCCTCCTGCTCAGCTTCATCAGCACCCGTGCCCAGGAGAAATTGCTGTATTCCACCAACTTTCAGGACTGGGAAGCACTTGCCAATGCCACTACGGAAAAAACCGTGACCAAAACCACCGATTTTTCCCAGGAGCAGTTAGACTTTCGCTTTTTTCAAAACAGCATTTCCCCCAGCGGTTGGGATGCTTCACGTTTTAAGACACCCGCTACTCCAGGTTACCTGCTGGCTGCCAAGGTGACTGCTGGCCCCACCTCCTATGTGATCACTTCGCCACTAAAATCCATCACCAAAATTGTGTTCACCCACGGAGCAACCGGGAGCAGTCGGGGTTATCGCGTTTGGAAAAAAAACGCCAGGGATACCGGCTGGGTAGCGCTCACCGCAGCCAACGCCTACGCGGTACCTGCCAGTGGCCAAACCGTTACGGTGGCGGTCAACGACAGTCTAGTCGCTTTAAAGTTCACCAACCTGAACGAGGTCCAAAACGCCTATATGTTTGATTTGGCCATCTATGGAAATTATGTGACCAGTGGCCAAACCTACACCCTGACCACCAGTGTCAACATCGACAGCGCAGGCAGCATCAGCCGAACCCCCAATAGCGACGTCTACGAGCCGGGCACAAAAGTAGTGCTCAAAGCTACACCCAGGTTTGGCTACAAATTTGTAAAATGGGTAAACGGCAGCACCAATTCCGATTTATCCACCAATAACCCTTTTACCATCACAATGAGCGAAGCTCAACAGGTAAAAGCCATTTTCCAGGCAGTCAATACCTATGCACTGAATGTAAACATACAAGGTTCAAACTGGGGTGAAATCCTGCTCACACCCGCCCCGACTAACGGAAAATACGAAGAAGGTACCCAGGTCAGCCTGAAGGTTGTACCCAATCCTGTGACCACTTTCAGTTTTTGGAACGACAATTCCACCGCGACCGAGCGGGTCGTGACCATGACCGAAAACAAGACCTTCACAGCCACTTTTGACGAAGTCCCCTTTATCGTAGGCTGGGATTTTAGGAAACCCGATCCAAAAGTCAATCGCCCTGGCGATTATTATGCCGAAACCTCCAATGTGGGGGTGATTTCCTTGTATGAGCCTACGGGCACGGCGGTGAACTGGTTGAGTGGAGCTAGCGCTTTTACCCCCGCTTATCCAAATTTTAGAATGTGGACAACGGGTACGGAGTTTGTGGCCAGAAGGCGTTATGTCAAGGCCCAATTTTCCACTCAGGGTTATCGCAACATCCAGGTCAAATCTCAGGTTAGCGCCAATTTTCAGGCGTATTCCGTGCTGACCCTGCAATATTCCCTCGATGACCTGACCTACAAGGAACTTGCCCGCGTCAACATTACCGATGTGTACAACGCTGCTTGGAAAAACCTGGACGCGACCTTGCCGGAAGATGCACAGGAGCAAGCCAAAATTTACCTGAAGTGGGTAGCGGATACCTCTAGTACCCGACTGGGCAACCCCACGGACAATGACGGAACCGCTTTCACCAACATCTACGTTTTTGCCGATCAAATTGCCGCTACGGACACCATCGCGCCTAAATTGGTATCCATCCTGCCCGCTGCCAACGCTAGCACTGCTACGGTCAACGGGGCAGTAGTGGTGACTTTTGATGAAAAAGTAAAAACTGGAACGGGTAAGATCACCTTGGGTTCTACTACGCTGACCGGTGTTTTTGGTTCCAAAACCGCCACCTTTGCTTATGAAAGACTGGATTACAATACCGAATACACCTTTGCCATCCCCGCCGGAGCTTTGACGGATGTATCGGGCAATGCCTTCGCTGGTTTGAGCATCCGTTTTAAAACCGCACAACGCAGTGAACCCAACAAAAGCCTTTTTGATGCCGTGGTAGCCAAAGACGGTTCCGGCGATTACCTCAGCGTGATTGATGCCATCGCTGCTGCTCCAACGAACCGGACTTTACCCTGGCTGATCTACGTCAAAAATGGCAAGTACACCGGGCACCACGATATTCCAGCCACGAAACCCTTCATTCACCTCATCGGCCAAAACCGCGACAGCGTCATCATCTCCGACAACCGCCTATCGGGCAACGATGGCAAAGGCTCACCCGTATACAATGTTTTGCAAGGAGCAACCATGGTGGTCAACGCGCCGGATTGTTATTTTGAAAACATCACTTTTGAAAACAGTCATGGTTATGAAAAACTGGCCGGACCACAAGCCCTGGCCTTGTACGCCGTGACCAATCATTTTACCACCAGCAATTGCAATTTGCGCAGTTATCAAGATACGTACTTGACGGCTTACAATGTGGCAACGGATCGCCAATACCACAAGAACACCATCATCGAAGGTGCGGTGGATTACATCTACGGCGGCGGCGATGTGTTTTTTGACCGCTGTATGCTCCGCAACAACCGCGCTGATGGCGGCTTCATCGTGGCACCAAGCCATGCTGTGGGTACGCTGTGGGGCTACGTGTTCAGCAATTGCAGCATTGAGGAATCAAAAGTGAGCAACGCCAATAACTTTTTTGGCCGCCCCTGGGTGAACGCGCCGAAAACGGTTTTTCTCAATACGATTTTAAAAACGGGCATCAAACCCGAAGGCTGGCATTACAAAATGGGCACCATTCCCGCCATTTTCGCCGACTACAACACCATGGATAAAAATGGCAACCCGGTTGACCTTTCCTTCCGCATTAAAAACTACGAATACGACGTCAAAGATGCCAATGGCAATGTTACCAACGTGGTGAAAGGGACGGCCAAAAACAAACTGACTGATGCTGAAGCGGCCACCTACACTTACGAAAATGTGATCTTGAGAACAGGGGATTCCTGGGATCCGCGCCTGATGAGCGAAGCTCCCGCCCAACCGGGCAATGTGAAGCTGAGCAA
The DNA here is from genome assembly GCA_027488855.1 of Saprospiraceae bacterium. GTDB lineage: Bacteria > Bacteroidota > Bacteroidia > Chitinophagales > Saprospiraceae > Haliscomenobacter. The sequence continues at coordinate 16,982 of JAIYAV010000325.1, read as the reverse complement.
AAACAACCTTTCCTGGACGCATTCCGCCTATACCCGACTGTACATTGTCTTCAGAAACGATAAAGTGATTGGTTTTACCATTGACAACAGTTTTGCGGATACAACGGCGGTCGCAGGGCTGAAGTACACTTATGCCATTCAAGCAGTGGGTGAGTTTGGGGCTTTGAGCCGGGTGGCGAGTGCGGATGTGGTTTCTTCTATTCGTGATTTGGACAATACTGCTTCGCAATTGTGGGTACGACCAACGGTGGTAACCAGTCAAGCTGATGTAGTTCATCCCAAGGCTTTGCGCAGCAGCAACTTAGCCATTTACAGCACACAAGGGCAATTGGTGCAAACTGTGCAAGCGGCTGAAGGGGCGCTGAATACCAAAATTGATGTTTCCCGATTGGCGGCAGGGGTGTATGTGCTCCGGTTTAAAAATGGCAAGAGCAATCTGGTCACCAGGTTCGTTAAGCAGTGAGCTTCAAAACGAAAAAAATGAGCACAAGGGACACAAAGGTACGACTTTGACCATACTACTGGACATTTTTGTGTTTCAGAAGCGAAGGACATGAATTGCCACGCGCTAAAGCACGTGGCAATTCATGTCCTCCGAGTAAAATGTCCAGTAGTGTGACTTAGAAGATACAATTTGGGGGGTGGTGCCCCCCAATTTAAAAAACGAAATAATGGGGGGCACCTACACCCAATACGGCACTCAACCAAAAAACAAAATCGCTAACCCCGCTTTTAAACAATCAGCTTAAAGTACCCGCAAATATGGTTGTAAATAAACGCACTTATACCCACCTTGAGGCCCTCTTAAAAGTTTCAGACCCGCTCACACCGACGACGCCCGCACCACCAACTCCGTTGGCAACTTAATCAAATACGAGCCCCCCATCTGTCGCTTCTTTTTTTCAATCAAATCAATCAACAACTCTACGGCCACCTGCCCAATTTCAAAGGCAGGCTGCGTGACCGTGGTCAGTGCAGGAGACAGCAGGTGCGCTACTTTGAGGTTGGTGAAACCAATCAGTGCCAAATCCTCGGGGCAGCGAATGCCCCTGCGCGACAAGACCTCAAAACAAGCCAAAGCCAAACGATCGCTGGCCGTAAAAATGGCATCAGGCCGTGGATGTTTCGACAGCAGGTTTTCGATGATGCCATCCATTTGTTCGGCGTCAAAATTCAGGCAGTAGTGTACCAAATCGGGATCGTAAGGAATGGAATGTTTTTCCAGCGCCGCCTTGTATCCCGATAGGCGCTCTTTGGTGATGTACAAACCGGCCGAACTGGTGATGTGTGCAATGTGTTTTTTGCCTGTACTCAAGAGGTGATCGGTAGCCATAAACGCTCCCGAAAAATTGTCTGCCACGACCTTGTAGGTATCGATCTCGTCCGAAACCCGATCGAAAAAAACCAATGGGAAACCCCTTGCGTGCAAGTCACTCAGGTGGGCCACATCTTTGGTTTGGTTGGAAATGGAAATCAACAAGCCATCTACCCGTCGGGCCACTACGTTGCGCACATTGGACACCTCTTTGTCGTAAGACTCGTGGCTTTGAAAAATCACCACATCGTAGCCAAGGTTATTGGCTACATCTTCAATCCCCGTGATGGCTTCTGAAAAAAAGTTGTTGGCAATTTCGGGTACAATCACGGCGATTGCCCGACTGCGGTTTTCCTTCAATCCCTGTGCAATGGGGTTGGGGCGGTAGTTCATTTTGGTGGCATATTCCTGCACCATCCGTTTGGTCTCAGCATTGATCTCATAACTATCCCGCAGGGCTCGCGAGACCGTAGAGGTAGACAACTTCAGTGCCTTGGCAATGTCTTTAATCGTTACTGGTTCCAAAGAATTTTTTTTAGTCGGCTAAGTAATAGACAATATAAGCCATAAAGACGCAAGGACTCAAGATTTACCCTAAACAATTTTTAAAAAAGTTGTTCATGCAAACGTTCCCGATAACGTTTGCGTAGAAAATTAGCCAAATGAATTAAAACATCACCTATATTCAGCCTAGCTTCGTATGGTTATCCTTAGTTTTACCAAAATAAAATTTTAATTTTTAATTTATTGTGTGATGAATATAGAGCGTGGATTTAGGCTGGATAATCAGGTTGCCTTAGTCACTGGTTGCAACCGGGGCATTGGCCGGGGCATGGCCGAAGGGCTGGCTGAGGCCGGAGCAGACATTATTGGGGTATCCTCCAGTCTGGATTTGAATGGCAGTGAAATTGGCGATTATGTGCAATCCTTAGGGCGCAAGTTTTACCCTTACCAGGCCGATTTCAGCCAAAGAGACAACCTGTATACCTTCATCAACCAAGTAAAGCAGGATTTCCCGGTCATTGACATCCTGATCAACAACGCGGGCACCATCCTACGCAAGCCCGCTGCCGAACACCCGGATGAATACTGGGATCGCGTCATCGAAATCAACCTCAATTCCCAATTTGTACTTGCCCGCGAAATCGGCAAGGAAATGGTGGCTCGGGGTAGTGGAAAAATTATCTTCACCGCCTCTTTGTTGTCCTTTCAAGGGGGAATCACCGTACCAGGTTATGCCGCCAGCAAGGGCGCCATTGCAAGTTTGATCAAAGCCCTCGCCAACGAATGGGCGGGTAAAGGAGTCAACGTCAACGGCATCGCCCCCGGCTACATTGCTACCGATAATACCGAAGCCCTGCGCAACGATCCCGTACGCAGCAAAACCATCCTGGATCGCATCCCGGCTGGCCGCTGGGGCGAACCCGCAGACTTCAAAGGCCCGGTTGTCTTTTTGGCTTCCGAGGCTTCCAGTTATGTAAATGGCACCATTTTGACCGTCGATGGCGGTTGGATGGGGAGATAGGGTGTGGGTGTGATAGTGTGGGTGTGGCTACCGCGAGCGACTTAGACGCGCCATCTATCACACACAAACACACACCCGATCTTGCGGCAGCCTAACTTTTCAACTTTCCAACATTTCAACTTAAAAAATATGCAAATCCGTACCGCAATCGGTCCTAAAGAAACGGCAAGCCTGAATAGTCAGGCTTTGCGCGAGCATTTTTTGATTGAAAAAGTCTGTGCACCCGGCGAAATCAACTTGGTGTATTCACATTACGATCGGGTCATCATCGGCGGCGCCACACCAACGAGCAGTGCTTTGGTACTTCCTACTTATCCCATTTTGCGCAGCAATTATTTTTTGGAAAGAAGAGAACTGGGCATCATCAACGTAGGCGGCGATGGTCGGGTTAAAGTGGGCGATGAGGTATACGATTTGCCGTTTATGGCTTGCCTCTATGTGGGCAAAGGTAATGAACAGGTTGTATTTGAAAGTGTAGATTCCAACGCCCCGGCCCATTATTACCTCTTGTCTTCGCCAGCTCACCAAAATTATCCCACCCGGCGTTTGCTCAAAGAAGAAGCTTCACCCGTGGAGATGGGCGCAATGGAAACGGCCAACAAACGCACCATTTACAAGTACATTTACCTGGAAGGCATCCGCAGTTGTCAGTTGGTGATGGGCTTGACGGTATTGGAACCGGGCAGTGTTTGGAACACCATGCCTCCCCATGTCCACGATCGCCGCATGGAGGCCTATTTCTACTTCAATGTTCCTGATAACCAACGGGTACTGCACCTGATGGGTGAGCCACAAGAAACCCGACACCTGTGGGTAGCCAATCACCAGGCCATCATTTCACCTCCCTGGTCCATCCACGCAGGTTCGGGTACCAGCAGCTATTCCTTCATTTGGGGTATGGCGGGCGAAAACCAGGAATACACCGATATGGATCCACAACCCGTTGACGTATTGCGTTGATTTATTCTACGATGATGATCATAAAAAAAATAGGCATTTTGATTGCCCTGCTCTGGTCGCCATTCGTCATATTGACGAGTGGCTGCCAGGTGCAGCAGCAAATCCACTCCGCGACCAATTCTGTGACCGTAGTCCAGGATTCCATTGCCGAAAAAATGCTACTTATCCAGCGCAACAACGGCGGCTGGCCCCAACCCGGCGGCAATGCCATCAACTACAACAAAGCCCTCAGCGAAAGCGAAAAAACCAAGTACCTCAGCGAAAAGAACAAATTGGATGCCACCATCGACGATCAGGCTACAACCCGCGAGATCAAATACCTGATGGGAGCGCATACCAAAACGACCAACCCGGCTTACCTGAAAGCCGCCGAAAATGGGGTGCGTTACTTGCTACAAGCCCAAAACAAAGCTGGCGGCTGGCCCCAATTTTATCCCGATTCCAGTGGCTACCACAAGCACATCACCTACAACGACCACGCCATGATCGATGTGCTTTGGGTGATGAAATACACCGCTACTGGTCAACAACACTTTGGACCGTTGCAAAAAACATTGGGTGCTGAGGCCCAAAAAGCGGTAGACAAAGGCATCGAGTGTATCCTTAAAACTCAATTTTATCAGGGAACTACCTTGACGGTTTGGTGCGCCCAACACGACAGCAAAACCCTGCAACCAGCCAAAGCCCGTGCCTTTGAACTACCCTCCCTCAGTGGCAATGAAAGTGTGGGTATCCTGCGCTTTTTGATGGCCATTGAGCAACCTTCGGATGCGGTAAAAAAAGCCATTCACGCCGGAGTAGCCTGGCTGGATGCGGTTAGAATCAAAGGCATCAATTTACAAGACATCGCCGATCCCAATCAGCCCAAAGGCAAAGACCGCGTAGTGGTGGCCGATCCCAAGTCGGTGCTTTGGGCGCGTTTTTATGATTTAAAAACCAATCAGCCTTTTTTTGTGGGTCGGGATAGTCAGCCCAAAGCCACTTTGGCGGAGATTGAAAATGAGCGTCGGACGGGCTATGCATATTATGGTAACTGGCCTGCGAAATTGATCGAAGTGGACTACGCGAAGTGGAAAACGAAAAATGAACGATAACCTGGAGCATCACGAATTTTCAAAATAATTCCAAAGCGACACAATTTTCACAAAGAAAGCACGAAGAAACACAGAGGACACAAAGTTAGACGTAGACGACGCTTTGCTTTGTGTCCTTTGTGTCCTCTTTTTTTTCTTTGTGATAAAAAAATGTCGCTTTTGTAGTGTTTTAAGAAATTTGGGATGACACATGTTTTAACTCCATAAAAAGTCTTGCATCATGCAAAAAATACTCCTCCTCCTCTGCCTCTCTTTCCTCGCCTTCCATTCCGGCGAAGACAAAACCCGCATCTTCCTCATTGGCGACTCCACCATGGCCAATAAACTCCCCACTGATGCACCCGAAACGGGCTGGGGGATGGTGCTGCAACAGTATTTTACCAATGCCGTAGAGGTACAAAACCACGCCGTAAATGGCCGCAGCACCAAAAGTTTCCGCAGCGAGGGGCGTTGGGGAAAAGTGCTGGAGCAAATGCGCCCTGGCGACTGGGTGTTGATTCAATTTGGCCACAACGACCAAAAAAATACCGACACCACCCGCTATGCTGCCCCCCAAACCGATTACCGCAAAAACCTGACGCGCTATGTGGAAGAAGCCAGGGCCAAAGGAGGCAAGCCCATTCTGCTGACCCCGGTCATGCGCCGCAAATTTGACGAAAAAGGCCAGTTTGTAGACACCCACGGGGAATACCCACAAGTGGTCAAAGAAGTAGCCAAAGCGCTACGGGTTCCACTGATTGACATGCATGCGCAAAGCCGCGTGGTGATTGAAAAAATGGGGGTAGAAGGCTCCAAAAGTTTGTTCATGCACCTTCCCGGGAAAATGTACACCAAGTTCCCCGAGGGTAAAATTGACGATACCCATTTTTCCCAATACGGTGCCAGTGTAATGGCTAGTTTGGCCGCAGCGGGCATCAAGGAAATGGGCAATCCATTGCTGGGTTTGCTCAAAACCACCCGTTTTGCCGACAAATTTGAATATGAATTGCCCAAAATAGCTCCAGCCGTTTTCCGCAAGGACACCTTCAATATCCTGAAGTATGGCGCAAAATCCGATGGCATCAGCCTGAACACTACCGCCATCAATCAGGCCATCACCCTGGCCAACGAAGCCGGGGGTGGGGTAGTGCTGATCCCCAACGGGTTTTGGCTGACCGGCCCCATTGTGCTCAAGAGCAATGTCAATTTGCACATCGAAAAGGGTGCTTTATTACAGTTCAGCAACAAGCGTGAAGATTATCCCCTGGTAAAAACCACCTGGGAAGGGCAGGACGCCATTCGTTGTCAAGCCCCGATTTCGGCAGTGGATGCCCGAAACATTGCCATCACTGGCCAAGGCATGGTGGATGGTGCCGGACAAGTGTGGCGACAGGTCAAAAAAGAAAAACTCACCGAGGCGCAGTGGAAAAAACTCGTCGCTTCTGGCGGGGTACTGGATGAAGAAAAACGCACCTGGTACCCATCGCAAAATTCCTTGAATGGGGTGAAAATCCAAAAGCCGGGCATCCTTTCGGCTGGTTTCAACCTGGACAATTGCAATGAGTTCAAGGATTTCCTCCGCCCAAACATGGTTTCCCTTTCCCGTTGTACCCAAGTATTGCTGGAAGGCATTACTTTCCAAAACTCGCCCGCCTGGACCATTCACCCCTTGCTTTGTGAGCACATCACCTTGCGCAACGTAACCGTGCGCAACCCCTGGTATGGCCAAAACAACGACGCCCTCGACCTGGAATCCTGCCGCAATGGCCTGGTGGAAGGCTGTTCTTTCGACACGGGCGACGATGGCATTTGTATCAAATCGGGTCGCGATGCCGAGGGCCGCAACCGAGGAGTCCCTACCGAAAACATCATTGTGCGCAACTGCACCGTTTTTCACGGGCACGGCGGATTCGTCATTGGCTCCGAAATGTCGGGTGGGGTGCGCAATCTTTTTGTATCGGATTGTAATTTCCTCGGTACTGATGTAGGCTTGCGTTTCAAAACCGCCCGTGGTCGGGGAGGCATCGTGGAAAACATCTACGTGAGCGACATCAACATGACCAATATCCCCGGAGAGGCCATCCTCTTTGACATGTACTACATGGCCAAAGACCCGGTAGCACTGAATGGTGAAAAAAATGTGCTGCCCGAAATGAAGGCAGAACCACTGGGTGAAGGCACACCACAATTCCGCAATTTTTACATCAAAAACATTGTTTGTCAAGGCGCTGCAACGGGTATCCTCATCCGCGGCCTACCCGAAATGCCCATCCGCAACATCAGCATTGAAAATGCCAACCTGAGTTGTACCGAGGGGCTGGTCTGTGTGGAGGCAGAGAACATTCAGCTTAAAAACATCGGTCTGTTCACGGAGGAGAAACGCTTGATGCAGGTACAAAACAGCAAACAGGTCACCCTCGATGGCATCCGTTATCAAGGGCCAATGGATTTGTTGCTGCACATCAGTGGGCAGCGCTCGGCGGAGGTGCGTTTGTTGAATACGGATTTGAAGCAGGCGAAGAAGGAGGTGGAATTGGCTACTGAAGTGTCGACTAAGGTTTATAATCGGAAGTAAGGTCAAAGCAATCTATGTCTAAGGTGATTTCTTAGGTGCCTATGGTTTCTTAGGTGGTTCAAATAAAAAACTCTTGCGCGCAAGCGCGAAGAGCACGTTTTTTCTTCACCACCTAAGAAACCATAGGCACCTAAGAAATCACCTTAGATAGGACTTAGTCAATTCAAAAAATGAACTCAATGTTATGCAAAAAATAGCCTGTGCCTTATTAGTCGTCTTCAGTTTTTTCTTTGGTTTTGAAAGTTTGGCGCAAAGTGGCACCTCATACCAGGATGTTTCCTTCGAGTATCCCCAATTCCCGCTGCCCAGTTCCGCCAAAGCCTGGGAAAAAGGCCGCAAAGCCGTGCGCCAAACCATCCAATCCTGTTTCGGCCCGCTTCCTGCTCGCCCAGCAATCCAGGCCAAAACCTTGCGTACCGAAAAACGCGCAGGCTACACCATCGAATACTTCGAATTTTTCAACGGCATGGACGCCACTGTACCGGGCATCCTGCTCATCCCCGATCAACGAGCACCCAAAGCCCCCGGCATCCTGTACCACCACTATCACGGTGGCGATTACGCCCACGGCAAAGACGAATTGTTCAAACTGAACTGGGTCAACGACAACGGCCCTGGTGAAGGTTTGGTGGAACAAGGTTATGTGGTATTGGCAATCGACTCTTATGCTTTCGGCGAACGCTCCGGCAAAGGCCCCAATGGCCGGGATGAAAAAGGCAAAAATGAAGAACTCACCTGGGCCCGGATCAACCTGCTCAAAGGCCGCAGCTTTTGGGGCAGTATGGTGCGCGATGACCAAATGGCGCTGGACTACCTCTGCGCTCGCCCCGAAGTAGACCCTGCCCGGATCGGAGCGGTGGGCATGAGTATGGGCTGCTTGCGCTCATACTGGCTGGCTGCCGTGGATGACCGGGTGAAGGCTACCGTGGCCGTAGCTTGCATTGTGCGCAATCAGGAACTGATCAAGTTGGGGCGGATGGGTTCACATGGCATTTATTATTACGTCCAGGACTTGCTGCGGCACTTTGACAACGAGGCGGTTTTGGCTTGTATTGCGCCGCGTGCCTTGCTCACCATGTCGGGCAAAGGCGACCGCATGGCACCGCTGGAAGGAGTCAATTACATCAATGGTTTTTTGGAAAAAGTATATGCTCTGTATGGTAAAGCCGGGCAGTTTAAACACTTCGAATACGATGAGGTAGGGCATGAGTATACGCGGGTGATGTGGAAGGAGACGCTGGCGTTTTTTGGGGAGAAGTTGTGAATGCTAAGGCACAAATTTGGTTTGGTAGGCCTTGATTTGCAGTTCCGCATCTTCCATAGATTGCCCATTGGCTTGTAGCAATGCAAGGATGATCTCACAGACTTGTTCCTGGGGGAGGTCTACCAAGATGGCGATCTTATCCAATGAAAACTCCTGTAACTCCCAGAGTTTTTTAGTGAATTCACTCTTTTCAGTGGCAATACCTTGCTCAATACCTTGCTCAATACCTTGCTGCTTAACATCCTCCAAAATAGCTTCACGAAGTCCCATTGGAATAGTTGAATTGGTGATGGTTATTGAATCTTGTTATTGGTACATGTTGAAATTTTCTCACCCTACCAATCATCATCCCCGCTCACTTTTTCATTTTTCACCTCTGCCTGATCCGCTTTGATCGGCCCTCTTTCCTCTCTCATCTCTCCTCTTTCCTCCCTCACCCTCTTACTCCCCGCATACAACTCATACTTCAAAAACCTGCACTCTAGCTTCCCATTAAACAGCGGAATCCGCCGGGAAGGCCGCAAGCCCACCGTTTTTACCGCTTCCATATTGGAGGTGATGATCCAGGCAGAGTGGCCTGCCCAGTTCTTTTTGAATGTGTCGCCGATGCCTTTGTAAAAATCTTGTACACTGTCCAGTTCCATCCGTTCATCGTAGGGTGGGTTCATCATCAGGATGCCACTTTCGGAACGGGGTAGTACGTTCTCGAAGCGTTCGCGGCTGACCTGGACTTTGCCTTCCATGCCCGCTTTTTCGAGGTTGTAACCCACGCTGTTGACCGCTTTAAAATCGATGTCGGAAGCGTAGATGTTGTGCTGGAAGACGACTTGGCCAAGGATGGCTTCTTCGCGGACTTTAGCCCAGAGTTTTTTATCGAAATTCTCCCAACGCATGAAGCCAAAATTCTGGCGATTGATCTGGGGCGCAATGTTGTAAGCCAGCATGGCCGCCTCGATGGGCAAGGTGCCGGAGCCACACATGGGGTCGGTAAAATCGCTGTCGCACTGCCAGCCGCTGAGCAGGATCATTCCGGCGGCCAGCACCTCGTTGATGGGGGCTTCTACACTGTCGACCCGGTAGCCGCGTTTGTGCAGGGATTCGCCGCTGCTGTCCAGGGCAAGGGTTACATCCTGGTCGCCCACGTGGAGGTTGAGGCGCAGGGTGGGGAACTCGGTATTGACATCCGGGCGTTTGTCGTATTTTCTGCGGAACTGATCCACAATCGCATCTTTCACCCGCAATGCCGCAAACTTGGAGTGCCGGATGACCTCGGAAGTGGTCACCGCATCCACCGCCAACGTATCGTCCACACTCATGTATTCCGACCAGTCGATTTTGCCAATTTTATGGTACAAGTCATCTTCATTGCGCACCTTGAACTCACTGATGGGCACTAAAATGCGCAGGGCCGTACGCAACTCCAGGTTGGCACGGTACAGGATTTCCATATCTCCTTCAAAAAAAACAGCACGTTTGCCCGGGTGAGCATTTTCAGCCCCCAGGCTTTTCAGTTCTTCCACGAGCACGGGTTCGAGACCGGCGAGTGTTTTGGCGATGAATTTCATTTTTTCAAGTTGAGGAGTTGAGGTGTTGAGGAGTTGAGAAGTTTGGGCTATCGCAGCAACCCGGACAAGAACATTGTCAAAATCGCTGCGGCAGCCTCAACTCTTCAACCCTTCAACTTTTCAACTTTGTATCACTCCCACATTAAATTTCTCCACTTGCGCATTGTTCGCTGCCTCAATGCCCATTGAAATCACCTTGCGGGTTTCGAGCGGGTTGATGATGGCGTCCACCCAAAGGCGGGCAGCTGCGTAATAGGGCGAAGTTTGTTGGTCGTATTTGTCTTTGATCTCGTTGAACAAGCGTTGTTCCGTTTCTGCGTCCAGTTCTTCCCCTTTGGATTTCATGGAAGCTACCTGGATTTGCATCAAGGTTTTTGCTGCCTGCGAACCACCCATCACCGCGATTTTGGCGGTAGGCCAGGCCACGATGAGGCGGGGGTCGTAAGCTTTTCCACACATGGCGTAGTTGCCTGCGCCGTAGGAGTTGCCCATTACCACACTGAACTTGGGCACGGTGGAATTGGCTACCGCATTCACCATTTTAGCTCCATCTTTAATGATGCCGCCATGCTCGGAGCGCGAACCTACCATAAAGCCCGTCACATCGTGCATAAACACCAAAGGTATCTTTTTCTGGTTGCAATTGAGGATAAAACGGGTGGCTTTGTCCGCAGAGTCGGAGTAAATCACGCCGCCGAATTGCATTTCACCCTTGGCGTTGCGCACCACCTCGCGGTGATTGGCCACAATGCCCACCGCCCAGCCATCGATGCGCGCATAGGCACAGATGATGGTTTTGCCGTAGTGTTCCTTGTATTGGGTGAGTTTGGAATCGTCGACGATGCATTTGAGCAGTTCCACAGTAGAATAAGGTTTGGAAGAATCGTTGGGCATAATGCGCAACAATTCCGACTCCTCAACTGCGGGGGCTGCGGGCTCTACCCGATCAAAACCAGCTTTGGAGAAATGCCCCATTTTGTCCACCAAATCCTTGATCGTATCCAGACACACCTGATCGTTGGGTACCTTGTAATCGGTCACCCCGGAAATTTCGCTATGCGTACTCGCGCCCCCAAGGGTTTCTTTGTCCGCATCTTCTCCAATGGCCGCTTTGACCAGATAAGGCCCCGCCAGAAAGATAGATCCGGTGCCTTCCACAATCAGCGCCTCGTCCGACATGATGGGCAAATACGCACCACCGGCCACACAACTGCCCATGATCGCTGCGATTTGCGGAATGCCCATGCTCGACATCTTGGCATTGTTGCGGAAGATGCGGCCAAAATGTTCTTTATCGGGAAAAATTTCGTCTTGCATGGGCAGAAAAACCCCGGCGCTGTCTACCAAATAGATGATCGGCAGGCGGTTTTCCATGGCGATTTCCTGAGCGCGCAGGTTCTTTTTGCCCGTGATCGGAAACCAGGCACCCGCTTTCACCGTGGCATCGTTGGCCACAATCATACACTGGCGGCCACGCACATAACCGATGCCTACCACTACACCACCCGCTGGACATCCACCTTCGTCCGGGTACATTTCATAACCCGCGAAAGCACCAATTTCCAGAAAATGGGAACCAGGGTCAATTAGGTAGTTGACCCGTTCGCGTACGCTCATTTTGCCCTGGGCATGCTGCTGGGCGATGCGTTTTTCTCCACCGCCGAGTTTGATTTTATCGAAACGGTGCTGCAAACGGGCCAGTTGCAGCTTCATGTTGTCTTCGTTCAGGTTCTGGTCGATCTCTTTTTTGGTCATACGTAGCTGGTTGTGGCTTGCGTGGCGCAAAGGTAAGTTTTATTCCTTAAAGCATAGAAGGGACAGATTGTTCACTACTTGCTGGAACAAGGTCTAAGAAAAACCATTGCGGACTTATTATAATGGTTCTATTTGGTTGCCAGCCCTGCTACCCGCATCACCTGCTCCGCCACAAACTCCAAATTCTCCCCCGTACTCGCCAGCGCATCGTCAAAAATCTGAACTTTCCGCCCAATTGCAAAAGCAGCTTTTAATCCAATCAAGTCCAAAAAGGCTTGATCCACATCGATGGCACCACAAAGCGCAATGGTAGGTACACCAAATTGAGTTGCACGGCCACAAATCCCCCGCACGAGTTTTCCACTCAGGGTTTGACTATCCAAACGACCTTCGCCTGTGAAGACCAGATCGGCACCTTGCAGCACAGCATCGAAATTGGTCAAGTTCATCACGGCGTCAATCCCTGGGTGCAGCTCACCTTTGAGGAAGGCCAAGCACGCTGCGCCCATCCCCCCGGCAGCACCAGCCCCGGGAGGCGTAGAAAAATCCTGCCCAAAGGTTTTTTCCAACAAAGTACCAAACTGTTGCAGTCCCAAGTCCAAACGCTCCACCATGGCCGCATTGGCACCCTTTTGAGGGCCAAAGACATACGCTGCACCCATGGGGCCATACAGCGGGTTTTTGACATCACACAATACCTCAAAGCGGGTTTCCGCCAGTGCAGGATGTACTTTATCCACTTCAATCCGTTCGATGGCCGCCAATGATTCACCCCGTGGCAGCAATTCCTTCCCTTGAGCGGTATGAAATTCGTAACCCAGCGCAGCGGCCATGCCCATTCCGGCGTCATTGGTGGCACTACCTCCCAGACCCAATAAAATGTGGCGTACGCCTCTATCCAGCGCGTGGGCGATCATTTGCCCGGTGCCGTAAGTGCTGGTGAGCATGGGGTTGCGCTCTTCCTCGCTGAGGCGTTGCAGGCCAGAAGCCTGAGCCATTTCAATGAAGGCTTTTTCACCATTGGCAGAAAGGATGTATTGGCAAGTTATGTCTCTTCCCAATGGGTCGTAAGCATTCATTTGTACAGCACTCCCACCCAGGTGATGGGCAAATACATCCGCCAGCCCTTCTCCACCATCGGCGAGGGGAAAAATGACCAGTTCGGCATTGGGTTGTACTTTTCTGATCCCTTCGGCAATGGCATTGCAGACTTGTTGGGCGGGCAGGGCGTCTTTAAAGGAATCGGCGGCGATGACTATTTTCATGGTTATAGTTAGGTTCCAGGTTTAGGTTTTAAGGTTGGAGGGCCTGTTACCTGACTCTAAGTTTTATAAAAGCGAAGCGACAAGAAGTTATATTCAAGCAATAGTTCCAGATGAGTTGGTTAGCGGCAGAGCCGCCAAACGTCTGTAGTAGATATGAGGGAACGAAGGTGGATTTTAAGGTGCGTAGCACCGGAACAGCAGAAAAGTTCCGGTGCTACGCACCTTAAATGCCCTCCGTGGTTGAATACTACAGACGTTTGGCGGCTCTGCCGCTGGTCGTAAACACTAAATGGTGCAAATAGTATAGCTTTTGTCGAAACAATTTTATAAAACTTAAGGTCTGGTGACAAACCCTCACAAGATATGCCGCTCCACAATCTTCTCCAAATCTTCCCCGTATTCATTGTCCCAGATGGGCTGATGAAAGGCGATGAGTTTGCGCAATTTATGCAGCACCATTTCTTTTTCTTTCGTCGTCAGATTTCCAGCTACTATGCGGTGTACATTTTGCATGTTTTGCATCGCCTGTTCAAACACGGCCATACCAGCTGGGGTAATGGACACACGCCGTGAGCGCCCATCTTCAGGGTTGTCGTAGTCCTGGATAAAACCATTGCGCAACAAGCGGCGAATCACTTCCATACCCGGTGAAAACTCCATCATGTTTTTGGCAATGATGTCCGTTTTGCGCAAATCGCCGTGACTGACCAGGGCCGCCAGAAAAGTAAAATCCTGGAGTCCTTTTAACTCAGTATCCTTTAGTGCCGTTTTGATGTAGTGTTTGGCGTGGGAGTTCAGCACACCAATATTCATGGTAATGTGCGCGTCCACGTTGGAGGCGTAATCGTCCCAACGGGTATGGGGCAGTTCTTCCTGTGCTCCTGCAACCCGGGTTTGCAGCCATTCCGCGAAGGCCGGCAAATCACTTTTTCCCCTTTCCTGCTCGAATTCTTCCAGCAGCCCAACCACTTGTTTTAACAGCTCGTACGTCATGGTGATAAAAATCTTGACTAAAACTAGAACAATTTTTCGCGTTGCTAGTTTAGTGTTTGTTTCGAAAACATAGCAAAAAACTGTGAAAAAATTATAAAATGAAAGTTTTACCCGCAACGCGACTGCTTAACAACTGGCTAGTACTGCTTTTGTTGACACCTTTTGGTCTTTTTGCCCAAAATGGCATCATCAAAGGGAAAATCAGCGACAAAATCAGCAATGAAGCCATCCCTTTTGCCAACGTCTTGGTAATTGGTACCGACTTTGGGACCACTACGGATGAGAATGGATTGTACGAAATCACTGGACTCGCGCCAGGTTTGTACAATATTCGGGCTTCCTTTGTAGGCTACGAGGATGCCACCGCCTTTGAAATTCAGGTCACCAACAACAAACCTGCCGTTGCTGACTTCGAGCTGACCAGCAGTTCCCAAAAACTGGATGAAGTAGTGATCAAAGCGCCTCCCTTCAAAAAAACCGAAGAAAGTCCAGTTTCCCTTCGCACCATTGGTGTAGCTGAAATCCAGCGCAACCCTGGGGGCAATCGCGATATTTCCAAGGTAGTACAAACCCTGCCAGGGGTCACCATCACTCCGGCTTTCCGCAATGACCTCATCATTCGCGGTGGCGCACCCAATGAAAACCGCTTTTTCCTGGACGATGTAGAAGTGCCGAACATCAACCACTTTGCTACTCAAGGCGCATCGGGTGGCCCAGTGGGTTTGATCAATGTCAATTTCATCAATGAGGTGGACTTTTTCAGCGGGGCTTTTCCGGCCAATCGGGGCAATGCGGTCAGTTCGGTGTTCAATTTTCGGCAGCGCGATGGCCGCGACGATCGCATTGGAGGGACCTTTATGGTGAGTGCCAGCGACATTGGTTTGACCTTGGAGGGGCCGATTGGCGACAAAACCACCTTCCTGGTCTCGGCTCGTCGCTCTTACTTGCAGTTTTTATTTAAAATTTTTGAACTGCCCTTTTTGCCCATTTACAACGACTTTCAGGCCAAAGTCAAGATTAAACTGGACAAAAAGAACGAGCTGACCTTCATCGGTTTGGGGGCTTACGACCAGTTTGAGCTCAACCTGGAGGCCAACGACACCGAAGAACAACAATCCACCCTGGATCGACTGCCTGAGACCCCCCAGTGGAGCTATACCAATGGCCTGGTGTACAAGCACTACCGCCCCAATGGTTACTACACCGTGGTGCTCAGCCGCAGCATGTTGGACAACAAGGCCATCAAGTATTACCAAAACGATAAAAGCAACCCGAACAACCTGATTCTGGATTACCAATCCCAGGAGATTGAAAACAAGTTGCGCCTGGAAAACACCGTGCGGGCGGGTGATTTTCGCCTCAATTATGGACTGGGTTACGAATTTGCACGCTACAACAACAGCACCTTCAACCGGATTTTTACCTCCGCAGGGGCTCAAACCATCGATTACAGCAGCGCCTTTAACATTAGCAAATACAACTTGTTTGGCCAAATCAGCCGCAAGTTTGTGGACAATCGCCTGAGTCTGTCGGCGGGGATTCGTGCGGATGCCAATACCTATTCGGAGGAAATGAGTAATTTGTTGGAGCAGTTGTCGCCAAGGTTTTCGGCATCTTACAGTCTGACTAAAAACTTGGCCCTCAATTTCAACGCAGGCATTTTTTACCAACTGCCTCCATACACCATCCTGGGCTACCAGCAAGGGGGGGAGTTTATCAACAAAAACAACGGCATTAAATACATCCGCAACAATCAATTGGTGGCCGGCTTGGAATTCAACACCAACAACAATGCCCGGATCACCGTGGAAGGTTTTTACAAGGGTTACGCGAATTATCCCTTTTTGCTGCGCGATAGTTTGACGCTGGCTAACCTTGGGGGTGACTTTGGGGTGGTGGGCAATGAACCTGCTACTCCTCGTTCTAAAGGGCGCAGTTATGGCCTGGAGTTTTTGTTCCAACAACGTTTGTTCAAGGGTTTTTACGGCATTATGGCCTATACCCTCGGCTGGAGCGAGTTTGAGGACAAGAACAAAGTCTTGCTGCCCTCCTCCTGGGATGCCCGCCACATTGTGAACCTGACTTTGGGCAAAAAACTGAAGAAAAACTGGGAAATCGGCCTCAACTGGCGTTTTCAAACTGGGTTGCCACGTACCCCATTCTCCAATAATTCGGCCTTGGTTGCCAACTGGGACGTCAATGGCCGGGGGATCCCCGACTACGATCAGCTCAATACCGAGCGGAGTGAAGCCATCAATTTCCTGGATTTCCGGGTAGATAAAAAGTGGTTCTTCCCCCAATGGAGCCTCAACCTGTATTTCGACATCGAAAACATGTTCAGTACCTCCGTATCCAGTCCAGAACTCTTCCTGGATCGCCCCTTGGATGCAGATGGCCGGCCCATTGGCTCGGGCGTCATTTTGAACCCGGATGCTTCGGTGGGGGATCAGCGTTACAAAACCAAGGTTTTGGACAATGGCACGGGGCGGGCACTGCCGAGTATTGGTTTGATGATTGAATGGTGAGAAACATGAGGCATCCCGAATTTTTGGGATAACAAACCGCGGATTCGGTTGAATTAATAATAGCCCCGGTCGTCCGCAGGGTCGATCAGTTCTAGTTTCAAACCATTTTGGATTGGGCTGCGCCCAATCATTTTTAATAACCGCGACGACGCGACGACGCGACGATT
>JAIYAV010000148.1 GCA_027488855.1 Saprospiraceae bacterium | reverse complement strand
TTGCGTGGATTTTCAATGCGAAGAAGGATAGAATCGGCGCTGCGTTTGCCGACAATCTGAAGGCCTTCTTCTTCCTGGCGGAGGGGGAGTTTAAATTCAGCTAGCGTTTTGGGGTTCAGCAAAATGTACGATTCTACATTCGGGTCTAGGGGTAGCTCTGTTGGCAATAACACTTTCTGGGATTGGCTTTTGTCATCGGCGTATTGCGCTTTCAGTACCAGTGAATCGGTAAGGGCCGAGGTGCTGCTTGCTACAATTTTGCCACCTTCCAAACTCAGTTTAAAACTGGGGTCATACTTAAATTGAAATTTTTTGTCCTTAAAACTCAATTGACCGGAATTGCTGTTGAAATACACATGGCAGCGCAAGTCCATGGAAGCAGCCGGGAAAAGAGAATCGGGAAGGATTACATCCCATTCGCCGCGTACACCTAGATTTTCGTTGCTGTGCCAAAGGGTGTCGGGAACAACTACCTCCTGATCATGAAAGGTTTGGATTGTTCCGGCCAGGATGAAAATTTCAGCAGTCGCGTCGGGAACTGCCAGGTCATTGGTCGTTTTGGCACTGAGTGAAAGGGTACATTTCTCCCCGCGTGTAACGGATTCAGGGGATACTTTTAAGGTATAATTGATTTCATCCAATTCGTACTCTTCCAGGCGAAATGCCTGCTTCAAGTCCCTCCAATTGCGTCGATTTTGGCGAAAAAGTTCAAGCTTGTAATCTTCATCTATTTCTAGCGTATCGGATAAGGGCCATTCGAAGAGATAAACACCTGGCTTTTCTGGCTTAATTTTTTTTGTCAAGACTTGTTTTGACCAATGCTGAGATAATTGTAAGTCAATACCTGCTTTCAAAGGTCGGCCTTTGACGGTAGTCACAAATGCTTTCATTTTTAAGGTATCACCAGGGCGGTACACTGGTTGGCTCAAGGCAATATAGCCCTCTAGATCACGATTGGATTTTCTTGGAAACCAATACTTCCAAGGGAAAATCCAATGATGGGAACGAATACTCCGAACGACATATGCAATGGGCGCTTGTACAACTTTTATGGGTAAGGTGACAAAACGCCCTACTCGACTAGTTGAAAAACGGCGGTAATGGGTGAGGATGGCAATGCTCTTTCTGCCATTTCGAACCAAGGTATAATAGGCACTGAAAGCAGGCGATTTAATTTCCAGTATCCTTTCTTTGGGTGAACTTTTGATGCGGAAAGCCTGGGTTTCAGGATCATAGCGGAGCTCTTTTTTACCCAAGAGAACCTGAACATCAGGTAGCTGGCCACCCAGACTATCTTTAACCAAAATT
Organism: Saprospiraceae bacterium; assembly: GCA_027488855.1. Taxonomy (GTDB): domain Bacteria; phylum Bacteroidota; class Bacteroidia; order Chitinophagales; family Saprospiraceae; genus Haliscomenobacter. The sequence goes on along the minus strand of JAIYAV010000148.1, from coordinate 12,705 downwards.
GAAAGGTCTTGATGGTTATTCAGCACCTGGACTTGAATTGGAGCAGTAGATTTAAGGACTATATCTACTGATTCGCCCCGGATGAGCACTTGGAGGTAGTGCCCGGGTTCTTGCTCAGCCTGCGTTTTGGTGATTGGTGTATGAAAAAAAGTAGAATCAGGCTGCTTTTGGGAATTTTGATACAAGTAAGCTGCTTCGGTGGCCTTCAGGCGAAAAAACTGGAGCAAGTTTTGTTGGCCCGACAAGTTCAGGGCACAACCCAATAGGACAATGAAGATACTGAAAGTTGAGTGTGGCTTCATGTGGTGTGCGTTTAGTTTTGTGGATGCACAAAACTACCCGATTACACAGCACCGTTTGCCACATTTTTGTCGGTAAAAAGTCAATACCCTTGCCTATTTACATGATCTCAACCCCCAAATTCCGATACGGATTCAACCGCTCATGCTCCGGGTCCAACTCCGTAATCAGCACATCCAGTTCCTCCACGCCACAAACCCGGATTTTTTGGGTAGAGTCCAGTTTTTCGGCAATCGACAAGGCCACTACTTTTTTAGAAGATTCCATCATGACCTTTTTGATGGTCACTACTTCCCAGTCCGATTCCGTCATGCCATCGATGGCGTCGATTCCGTTGACCCCCATCAGGCAGATGTCGGGTTTGATGTCTTTGAGCGTACGTACCACTTCGCCGCCTACCGCAATGCCCGCCGCGCTGGACAAATGGCCGCCGATAAAAATGGTTTCCGAGCCCTGGTGTTCCAGCAATTGCATGGCGGTGGAAAGGCTCATGGTTACAAAAGTTACTTTGAGGTCGGGGGGTAAAATGCGGGCAATCTCCAGGTTGGTTGAGCCCCCACTGATCAGTACCAGCATGCCTTCGCGCAGCAGGCTGATGGCCTTGCGGGCAATGATGGTTTTTTCTTGGTAAGCGTATATTTCATTTTCCTTGTAGGAGTAAACGTGATAAGACTTGGACAAGGCCCCGCCACGTACCTTAATCACCTTTCCTGCATCGGCCAATTCTTGCAAATCCCGGCGCACCGTGTCTTCGGATACATCCAATTTTATACTCAGGTCGGTGAGTACCACCTTGTTGTGGATGTTTACCTCGCGGAGGATCAGTGCTTGACGTTCTTTTTTTAGCATACGGTTGAAACATTAACGTGGGTCTAAGATAAATACATTATGAGAATTTGCGGTGAAATCTGCATTTATTTGAAGGATTTGCCTTAAACCACGACAAAAAAAAGCCTGCCAGAAGCAATTCTGGCAGGCTGGTAATAGCTAGCAAATAGTGTGTTTATCTTATTTGCGGTTTTTTCAACCGCTAACCAATCTTTTCGTATTTCTTGCACAAAAATGCAGTTTTATTCTCAAAAACCCAAATTTACAGGCAGAAAATATTTCAATTCTGGCAATTTTAGCTTGTTTTTGCCTGATTTCTTGCACAAAGATGCAGTTTAACCATGGTACTGGATCAAACCCGACATGGGATCTTGCTGAAAACGGTCTAATTGCAGGCCAAAAGGCACCGCATTGCGGGCAATTTCTTCCTGAAAAAAATGAGCGACAGAACCCACGAAGTGAATTGGAAGGTGTTGACTGTCTTCCAATAAGGTAACGCTGCGTTGGAAAAACAAACTAAACTGGCGGTCCAATAATTCCCGAATGCTCGGCTCCTGGCGGTGTTCAAAGGCAAAGGGGGCGAAAGTGGCCAAAAAGCGGTTGGGGTAGGGGAGTTGATACACCGATTGCAGAATATTGTCTCGGGTGAGGTGATAGTGATTGTTGAGGTCTTCGCGGAGGTTTTCGGGCATTTCGCGGTTCAGAAAAGAGCGAATCAGTTCTTTACCAATGCCTGCACCGCTGCCTTCATCACCCAGGATAAAACCCAAGCCACCAGCGGTTTCTACAATTTGACTGCCATCGTATCGACAGGCGTTGGAACCGGTGCCGAGGATGCACACAATGCCCGCTTCACGTTGGGACATGGCCCGTGCTGCTGCCAACAAATCCGTCTCCACCTGCACCTGCGTGGCTTCCTGAAACATCAGGCGCAACAACTGGTTCATCCGGCGACGTTGGTCTTCGGCCTTACAACCCGTGCTGTAAAAGTAGAGTTCATTGACTGGTTCGGGAATGCTGCGCCGCACTTCCCGCAAAACATCAACGATGCCTTCATCGGTAAGGAAATATGGGCTGATACCCTGGGTTTGGAGCTGATGTACGGTTTTTCCCTCACTCACCGCCACCCAATTTGCCTTGGTGGCCCCGCTGTCGACCAGGATTTTCATAGGCCCGGACTCAGGTTGTGCTCGGGGGAAAAAGCTTCCATGGCTTTGCGCACGCTGCCGTGTTTGAGCAACAAGTCGCGGGCTTCATCGTAGGGCAAACTCAGGTTTTGAACCAACATTTTGGCGCCCCGATCGATCAATTTGACGTTTGACAGTTTCATGTCGACCATCTTATTGTCCAATACCCTGCCCATGCGGATCATGATGCTGGTACTGATCATGTTGAGTACCAGTTTTTGGGCGGTTCCGGCTTTGAGGCGGGTACTTCCGGTCACAAACTCAGGCCCCACTACGGCTTCAACTGGGAAATCCGCGTTAGCCGCCAAGGGAGTTCCGGGGTTACAGGTGACACAGCCCGTGACAATCCCTCTGGCCTGACAGGCTTGCAAGCCTGCAATCACATAAGGAGTAGTGCCTGAGGCAGCAATGCCGATTACAGCATCCTCCTCGTCTATTTCATGCGCTTGTAAATCTAACCAGGCCTGGGTTTGGCTGTCTTCAGCGGCCTCAATGGCATGGCGAATGGCCCGATCTCCACCGGCGATCAAACCAATGACCAGATCTTCAGGCACCCCAAAGGTAGGTGGGCACTCGGAAGCATCCAACACCCCCAAACGGCCACTGGTACCCGCTCCAATGTAGAACAACCGGCCACCGCGTTGCATTTTTGGAACAACTGCATTGACCAGTGCTTCAATTTGAGGAATGGCCCGCGCTACCGCTGTGGGAACTTCCTGGTCTTCACGGTTCATGTTTTCCAATAATTCTCGCACATTCATCTTCTCCAGGTGGCGATAGCGAGAAGGTTTTTCAGTAATCCTTTCCATACTCGGTAGCTGTAATATCCAAAATAATCCACAAGTTGCGTTATTTCATGCAATAATTTGCAGTTTTTGAGGATTTTTTTGCAAAAAAGCTCGTTTTTTTCTGCATTGGACTGCAAGAAATATTTTTGCAAAAAATATTTGGATAAGTCACTACGTCGCCTGTATATTTGCAGCCACTTAAATAGAAAGTGATCTGGGGGTATAGCTCAGTTGGTAGAGCGCTTGCATGGCATGCAAGAGGCCAGGGGTTCGAATCCCCTTACCTCCACTTTCAAAAGCCGCAAATAATTGACTTTCAATTGCTTGCGGCTTTTGTTTTTGCCTACTTAAACTAAGCTTAAACCAAAGGATTTACTGCTCTGCAACTTCCCGAATCCGGGTCATCACCTCTGGCAAAATGCGCCGATAATTTTTTAATTGAAAACAGCCCTAAATAATCATTTTACCCTTTTTAAAACCACTCTCCGATTCTTGGCCCGACCTTCCTCGGTGGCATTACTTTCCAATGGCGCACTCTCCCCAAATCCTCGGGCAGTAATTTTTTCAGGTGGACAACCTCGACTGATGAGGTAGTCACGAACGGCATTGGCGCGGTTTTCAGAAAGTGTTTGATTGAACTCTGCTGAACTTGTGTTGTCGGTATGCCCTTGAATTTCAACCGATAATTTTTTCTTAATGATGTCCTTTGTCCAGATTTCAAGGTATGGGTAAGCTTCTGAAACGATTTCTGCGGTACCTGTGGCAAAAAGAATGGTTTCGAGAATAGCTTCTCCTTGATCTTTGATGATGATCGTTTCTACCTTACCCAATTCCGAATTTGGTTCAACCAGCTTTGGTTTAACCTTTAGGATAATTGGCGGGGTTTCATTGTCTGAGATCGCTACCAGTTTTGCATTTTTAGAGGGCAGTACGATGACTACTAGCCCGTTCTTTTCATCGGGGCGAGTTGAAAAAACAACGGTTTGAGTACTATCATCAACCACTTGTATCTGACCCTTGAAGGGTTTGTTGAGCGTGTTGAGAATAAAGGCTTCCACTCGGTAGACAGATGCGGGGCGCAAGGAAGCAGCGAGTTTGGAAAACACAATATTGCTAGCATTTACCGGGCCAACGGTGTAATACCCCATGGTGCCTGCGGTATTGACTTTGAAATCCCAATCATGCTCGGTGGAGTTGAAAAACAAACCTAGGTTTTTGGGTGGACTCCAATTGGTCCAGGAGTCATCCAGACGGGTGCTCATGAACAAGTCCAGGTTGCCAAACCCTGGATGCCCTTCAGAACTGAAATACAGGGTTTTCATGTCGGAGTGTAAAAATGGGGCACGTTCTTGAGCCAGGGTATTAATTGTTGTCCCCAGATTGATCGGTGATTTCCAATTGCCATCTTCATCTTTAAAACACACAAAGAGGTCACGATTGGAGTCCGACTCCGCCACATAGATGATTCCACTATTGCCGATGTAGCGGGCATCACTCTGCCATCTGGAGAAATTGACTACGGGCGATAGTTTGTTTGGAGTAGACCAAGTACCATCCTTTTTTATACTTTCTCCAATTTCACCTCTTAAAAACAGTAAGATTTGGTTTGAGTTAGGATGTACACTTAGCGGAGCTTCGTTGGTTTCTGGCGATCCAAACGCAGGAATGATCTTGGGGATTGACCAGCCCTGTGGGTCTCTTTGCGCAACATAAATGTCTTCGGGTATGGGCAAAGAATCGTTGCGTCTACAGAAATAAAGTAGCTGGTCGTTGTTGGATAAATAAGGCGAATAGGCCGAATACTTGATGGGGCCGGGAAAAACAACAGGTTCAAAATTTGTAATTTTTCCCGTTTGCTGAATGGCCATTATCATGTCATCATATTGTGGGTTTTTTCCTTTAAAGAGGGGTTCATACTTTTTTAAGGAATCATTCACCGCTGGCCAGTCATTCTTGCTTACATCCTTTGCGATCATGCGTTGTAGTGCAAAAAAAGCGGAATGCGAAGGTGCAGAATTTTGGATGTAGCTTGTGTAGGCAGACCATTGGCTGGCCTCGTATTTCGTTTTGAATATTTTCCGGCCTTCCAGCTCTTCAATGTCCCGTTTTATCCGAGCTGGATCATACTTGGGGTATTTTTCAGCAAAATCTTTTAATCCCTTGACCGATTCGGCCAAAAGCGTTTTTGCATACAAGCGATTCATCAATTCTGGCAAATGCAACTGATTTCCATAGGCCACATATTTGATGGTAGCGGCGGTTGAATCCACTTTAATCAGCAGGTTGGCTAGGCTATCTAAGGCTCTTTTGCGGAACTCACTTTCGGGTTGCCGATCAATGAACTTAAAAAACAGCACTGGACGTTTGGTCCGAATTATTTGCTGCAGTTCAAGCGAATCTCGTTGCCTAACCCAGGCTTTTTGCTGTACTCTCAGGCCGTCACTCAAGGATTTGGGACAATTTGGGTCATTGATCAAAAAATCCAGTTGATTGGGGGTTTTGGCAGTTTTTCGAACTTGTATGGCCAATTTATTCCACACTGAATCTTTTTTGGGATGTTGGGGATACTCGGCGAGAAAGCGCCTCATCCTTGTGGTGCTATCACTTTTTATCACGGCATCGTAATAAAATGTCAGCGCATTTGCTTCGGATTGCTGGAGGAGGAGAGGAAAGGGGAATGCAGGGAACCTGGTTTTGAAGGCTTGAAGTTGTTTTACGGAAGGATTTTCCATGCGATAACCACGGTAAAGGCGCATCCAGATACTATCCTTAGCTGGCAGTTGTGGCCATTTTTTTAAAACTTGTTCACAATAGCGCCAGTGGCTTTGTTTGCGTACCTTACTAGAGAGGCTATCAAGGCCAATTTGGGCAAAGACCGTATTGGCGTATTTTTCAGCAAATCGTTCCAAAGCTGGTGGCGTGGACTTTAAAGCATTCCCAAAAGCGAGAACAACGGTGTCTCTTGCCCAGGCGGCTAAGGCATATTTTTCTTTGAACTTTGGATGTGCAGCCCAGCCTTCGCTTTGGGTGTAAAGTTCAAAAAGTCTAAAGCTAGCGGACCGGAAAGTTGGAACAGATTTCAAGCTGAGGCTGCTACCATATTGAGTGAATAGTTCACTCATTGCCTCCAGGGTGCCAGCTTTTGACGCAGCTTCAAAGGCGAGGGCATTGCGCGTTTCTTCGGCGGTTTTGGTTCGAGCATTTGATCCCAGTAGGGCGATTACCCGGTTTAATGCTTCAATGTTTTTTTGTGCGATGGCCGCTTCGATTAATTTTTTTTCTACTGCTTGTCGATTTTTGGCCGCAGTCTCCCCTTCGAGCATCTTGATGATGCGGGTTTTTTCTTTTTCTTCTAAAGCTTTGTAGGCTTTTTCGGCTTGTACTGCTGCGCTATATGCGGAATCTAGCTGAATTTGTGGATTCTCCACTGCGCTGTAATACTTGGACATACCCATTCGCTCCAATACGGGAGATTGAGGCTTCAAGCTTTGAAAAAGGGAAAGCGCTTCAGCAAATTTTTTTTCCTGTAAGCGCTTCAGCCCATCCTGATATTGGGCTTGTAAGGCAGTGGTAGTGACTAGGCAAAAAAACAATGCAATACTCAGCGTGCAGGGGAAGGAATACCTGAGGCTTTTCATAATTTAGGGTTTTGTTAATACCAAATAGAATTGCCAAAGCAAGTTATACAACTTACCTTTCAGCGCATATAAAAAAAACAGATAAATTTATTTTATTTACTTCTGCTTCACCGCCGCATACATCTTCTTTACCTCCTCCAACGAAAACCGCTGATTCAGCGCAGTAGTGAACACAATTTCCGTGTCCCGTACCAAATGCACATAGCGAAAACTGTAGCGGTCTTCCCGCTGGCCTTTTACTTCGTAAATGAAACCATCGGTGTGTTGTTCGACAATTTTGCTGAATTCGGGATTGCTGTGTACTTCGCGGATTTGGCGGAAGGTTTGCTCCACGAGTTTATTGCCACGAGCTTTGCCCGCATAAATTTGTACAGCAAAAGGTGTTTCACCGGTTGAAGTGATGGAGACGTCTTTGATGCCCGAGAGTTCAAAATTTTCTACTTGGGTACTGTCAGCAGGGGCGAGGATAGTCGCCGGGATACCATAGCCTTTGAGGTCCAGTGCCTGCCAGGATTTGGATTTAGGGCCTCCACAGGTATGGAATACCGAGGCCATGAGTAGGAAGATCAAAAATTGTTTCATTGTGGTTACTCAAGAATGGGTGTGAGTGTGGGTGTGAAGGTGTGAGTGTGATTCTGTGGGTGCAAACCCAATTATTTTGATGCAAAATTAATGCTTTGTGCAAGAAGTCCAATTTTTTCAAACAAAACCTTTATTTTTACGCGCAGTATTTTTTAAAGCGCTATGATAAAAAGGCTTCACATCCGCAATTATGCCATTATTGAGTCCCTGGACATTGATTTTGCCAAGGGCTTGACCATTATTACCGGAGAAACTGGCGCCGGTAAATCGATCCTCTTGGGGGCATTGGGTTTGATCATGGGCGACCGTGCCGATACCAAATCTTTGTACAACCAGGACGAAAAATGCATCATTGAAGGCATTTTTGACTTAGGCGCGCAAGATTTGCGCGATTTTTTTGTCGAAAATGACCTCGATTATGAAACCGAAGTGGTCGTTCGGCGCGAGCTGACTCCCTCTGGTAAATCGCGCGCCTTTGTCAATGACAGCCCGGTTACCCTCAGGGTGCTCCAGGACCTCAGTGCAGAGTTGATCGACCTTCACCAGCAGTTTGATACCCTCGACATCCACAACCTCTCCTTCCAACTCAGGATGATCGATGCCTTGGCCGGGAATAAGGAATACCTCCTGCAATACCGCAACCATTTTCGGGATTACAGTGCCAAGCAACGCCGATTGACGGAGCTCCTGAACCGGAATGAACAATCCACCAAGGAAATGGACTTCATTCAGTTTCAGTTGGAGGAGTTCAACAAGGCGGAATTGGTGTCGGGTGAACAGGAGACATGGGAGGAGGAACTCACCCGGCTCAGCCACGCCGAAGACATCAAACGCACCCTCGGCATGGCTTTTGATATTTTGACCGAAAACGAACAATCCATCGTCGGTCAGATGCAAAGCCTGAGTATTGCGCTGACAACCATTGGTAAATATGCTCCTAAGCTGGGCGAATATTCGGATCGTTTTGCTGGGATGATCTTTGAGTTGCGCGAAATGAGCAACGAGTTTGAAAAAGTGGCCGACAAAACCGATTATGATCCCGAACGGATTCAGGAGGTGCAACAACGCCTGGACTTGATTTATCGCCTGCTCAAAAAACACACCGTTGCGTCAGTAGATGAACTTTTGGCGATTCAATCCAATTTGGAGCAGCAATTGTCAGGGTTTGCCGATCTGGGATTTGAGATCAATACCTTGCGAGCGGACATCGCTGTTCAGGAAGAACAACTGTTAAACCTGGCCGAGGTGTTGGCGGAACGACGGCAAGCCGTTATTCCGACCTATGAGGATAAAATTGTAGAGATGTTGACCCAATTGGCCATGCCCTACGCGCAACTAAAAATAGAAACCCGAAAACTCAACCAATTGGGGCCAACGGGCCTGGATGAGGTGCAGTTTTTGTTTGCAGCCAACCGGGGAAGCCGCTTGCAACAAATCAAAGATGTGGCTTCGGGTGGGGAATTGTCGCGCTTAGCCCTGGTTACCAAATCTTTGGTTGCCAGTGCAATCCCGCTGCCTACCCTCATCTTTGACGAAATCGATGCGGGGATATCTGGCGATGTGGCCCTCAAGATGGGCAATATCCTGCGCAACTTGTCCAATGAGCACCAGGTAGTGACCATCACGCACTCACCGCAGGTAGCTTCAAAGGCGGATCGACACTATTTTGTATTCAAAGTGGACAAACCCGATCGCACCATCACCAACGTGCGTCTACTCAGTGATGATGATCGGGTACGCGCCATTGCCGTGATGCTCAGCCAAAGTCCACCGAGTGAGTCGGCTTTGGTGAATGCGCGGGAATTGCTAGGAATGTAGTAAATGATGAGTGATGAATGATGAGTGATGAATTGGGTTACTTCCAAGTTTTGCGGGGTATTGACAATTTATCATTCATCATTCATCACTCATCACCCATAACTTTTTACTTTTGCTCCGCCTAAGACATAAATGTTAAAAAAACAACCAATGGCGAACAACTTATTACAAGGGAAACGCGGCGTCATTTCTGGCGCTCTTGATGAAAATTCAATTGCCTGGAAAATAGCCGAGCGCTGTGTAGAGGAAGGAGCAACAATTGTGCTGACCAATGCACCTGTTGCCATGCGCATGGGCGAGATCAACCACCTCGCTGAAAAAACCAACGCCCAAATCATTCCGGCAGACGCGACGGATATGGATGATTTGGAAAACCTGTTTGGAAAATCAGTAGAAATTCTGGGTGGGCCGCTCGATTTTGTTCTGCACTCCATTGGAATGTCGATCAACGTGCGCAAAAAGAAGGACTATACCGATCTGAACTACGAGTGGATGCAAAAATCCTTCGACATTTCGGCGATTTCTTTCCACCGCATGATGCAAACCCTGTATAAACTGGATGCCATGAACGAATGGGGCTCTATCCTGGGTTTGAGTTACATCGCTGCGCAACGCAGTTTCCCCGATTACAGCGAAATGGCTGAATCGAAGGCGCTGCTTGAATCTTTTGCCCGCAGCTTCGGCTACCACTGGGCGTTGAAAAAACACGTACGGGTCAATACCGTTTCACAATCCCCCACCAAAACCACAGCTGGTTCGGGCATTAAGGGATTTGGAGATTTTTATGACTACGCCGATAAGATGTCTCCGCTGGGCAATGCTTCTGCGGATGCCTGCGCCGACTACTGCATCGCCATGTTCTCCGACCTCACCAAGATGGTCACCATGCAAAACCTTTACCACGACGGTGGATTCTCCTCAATGGGGATGAACCCGGCGATACTTGGACTTTAAATATAGTGAAAAGTGAAAAGTGAAAAGTGAAAAGCGGGTACACCATTGGTTTTCCAACGATAACTTTTCACTTTTCACTTTTCACTTTTCACTTATAACTATTCTTTTGTGCTAAAACTCCTCACCACGCTCCTTTTCCTTTCCGGTGCAACCATGCTGCTGGCTCAGTTTCCAACCCAAGGTCCGGGTGGTTTTGGAACCAACAATGGTTTGAATGTACAAAGACCGGGGCAAACGGCACAGGATTCCATCCAGGAATTAGTCAAGCGTGATACTTTTGGGGCTTATCGATTTTTTGCCAAAAATCCCTTCCAGGAAAAAATCTTTGCGGATACGCTGCTGAACGATTACCTGTACCAGCACGATCCTGCCCGGCAACGCCAGTGGGATTACATGCACCTGGGGATATCTGGCTCGGCGGCGCAGCCCATTGTGTACCAGCCAACGCTGCGACGAGGGTTTGATTTGGGCTGGCACCAGTACGATTTGTACTTAAAATCGGCGGATGACATCCCATTTTATCGGCATGAATCAGCGTTTACCAATGTAGGATACAACCAATTGGGCAATCAAAACAATAGTTTTTTCACCCTGCAATTCTCGCGCAACTTTGGCAAGGGATTCAATGCCTCCATCGATTATCAGCGCCTTTCGCAGCGTGGAACCGCCACTTTGTTTACCCAGCAGTCCTTGCGGAATACCACATTGGGTCTCAATTTTTGGTTCAAAGGCCAGAATGGTCGCTACAACGCCTACCTCACTTTTGTGAACAACAAACTGGAGCGGCAGGAAAATGGGGGCCTCGTCAACGAAACGCTGACCTTGGAAGGTAATTTGGCTACGCCATCACAAGCGGAGGTTTTTCTGGAGTCAGGACGCTCCCGGTATCAGCACGAGGAGGTGCAGTTTACCCAATATTTTCAATTGAATCGCCTAGGCAAAAGGGATACAAGCCAATTAGATAGTTTGCCTCAGGTCGCTGTAGCGGGCAAACAGATTTATCAGGTGGCACACAGTGTGAGTTATCAAAAAATATTCTCGCGCTACGACGACGAAGACATCACGCTGCTGGATACCTACTACCGCAATTTTAATACCGATACGCGTGGAATCCGCAATTTTGTCGGCCACCAAAAGATCGAAAACCAGTTTCGCCTAATGACTTACCGTAGCCAGGGGCCATTGGTGGGCAGGGTGCGTCAGGAAAATGGGCTTTTGGAATTGGGTTTGGTGCATGCCTATCACCGGATTGAATTGGAAGGCAAAGATTCCAGTCTCAATGAAGTATTTGCAACTGGGCGCTGGGATTTACAACCGATTCCTTTAGTTGATTTGCACTTGAACGCCAAACTGGGTTTGTTGGGGAATATTGGTGATTATCAGGCGAGTGGGGAGATTGATTTTAAACTGGGCAAATTGGGGCATTTGACGGGCAAAGCTACCAACCAATTGTATAGCCCCAGCCTGATTCAACGCGAATTTTGGGTCACTCAACAACGTGTCTGGAACAATGATTTCAAAAAAACGCTAGAAACCAACCTGGAAGCAACCCTCAATATTGAGCGGTTTCAGGTAGAAGTTGGAGCCGCTTATCATTTGATTAACAATTTGATATACTTTGATACTACGGGTTATGCGCTACAATCTGGAAAACCCGTGAGCATTTTGCAGTTTTTTGTCAAGAAAAATTTCGTATTTTGGGGCATTCATCTTGATAATCAAGCCATACTGCAACAATCTTCAGAAGACATCGTGCGTTTGCCGCAATTTTTTGGTAAACATTCCTTGTATTTTGAAGGCAAACTGTTTCAGGTTTTGAATACCCGAATCGGGGTGGATGTGCGGTATCAGGCAGCTTATCGGGCGGACTATTATATGCCGCTGATTGGTCAGTTCCAATTGCAAGATAAGCGCACTGTGGATTTCTACCCGGCAGCCGATGTGTTTGCAGCGTTTCAGGTGACCAAATTCCGGGCCTTTTTTAAATTGGAAAACATTACTCGGTTTATTTATCCCCAGAATCAATTGTTTTATCAAACTTCCTTCTATCCAATGCCACCAAGTAGTGGGTTTCGTCTGGGAATCAGATGGTTGTTCCTGGATTGATCGGCTTCTTGAGGTAGGGCATCTAACCCAAAACACGATGAGAAACGTTGAATTAGGTAAAGTTGGACGCAAAATCCGACAACTGCGCAAGGAGCGCGGCATGAACCTACAAGAGGTAGCCGACAAAAGTGACATCACGGCTGGTTTGCTCTCACGTATCGAAAATTTTCGCACCCTTCCTTCACTTCCGGTTTTGCACAACATTTCGATGGCATTGAATGTCCCTCTGGCCGAGTTGGTCGAACTGGTGGGCAATAATGGAGAATCCAGTTACATCCTGGTGCGCAAAGGCCAGGGTGAAAAAGAAGAGCGAGAAGATTCTCACGGGCTTTTGTACGAAAACATCCTGAGCACCGGGGTGGCAGAAACCAACCTGCAGGTATCTATCATTTCCATTCCCGCAGGCACCTACCGCAGGCCACTTTCGAACGACAGCATGGAATTGATCCACGTGGTACAGGGCTCAGTTGATTATGGTTTGGGCGACAACATCCTCGAATTGCA
>JAIYAV010000297.1 GCA_027488855.1 Saprospiraceae bacterium | reverse complement strand
GCGAACGGTTGTACCGCAAGCGCGAGTACCAACCTGACTCAAGACAATACCATCCCCGTAGCGACAGTGGTAAACAACGGCCAACTGACTTGCGCCAAAACGAGCGCAACAATCACTGCCAGCCCAGCCACGGGAGTAACTTATGCATGGACAGTACCAGCGGGCGTGACGAACCCTGGCAACGTAGCCAGCTTCAGCACGACCATCCCTGGTACCTATAGTGTAACGGTAACGAGCACTGCGAACGGTTGTACCGCCAGCGCGAGCACCAACCTGACGCAAGACATCAGTGTGCCTGTAGCGAGTGTGGTGAACAACGGCCAACTGACCTGCGCCAAGACGAGCGCAACGATCACCGCCAGCCCAGCTACAGGAGTAACTTACGCATGGACAGTACCAGCAGGTGTGACCAACCCTGGCAATGTAGCCAGCTTTAGCACTACTATCCCTGGAACCTACAGCGTAACGGTAACAAGCACAGCAAACGGTTGTACTACCAGCGCGAGTACCAACCTGATTCAAGACAGTACCATCCCAGTAGCGAGTGTTGTCAACAACGGCCCATTGACTTGTGCTAAGACGAGTGCAACGATCACGGCTAGTCCAGCTACGGGAGTGACTTATGTGTGGAGTGTTCCAGCCGGAGTAACGAACCCTGGCAATGTATCGAGCTTTAGTACGACCGTTGCAGGTACTTACAGCGTAACGGTAACAAGCACCACCAACGGTTGTACTGTGAGTGCAAGCACCAACCTGACTCAAGACATCAGTGTGCCTGCAGCGAGTGTGGTGAACAACGGCCAACTGACCTGCGCCAAAACGAGCGCAACAATCACGGCCAGCCCAGCCACTGGAGTAAGCTATGCATGGACAGTACCGGCGGGCGTGACGAACCCTGGCAATGTAGCCAGCTTCAGCACGACTGTCCCCGGTATTTACAGCGTGACAGTAACAAGCACGGCGAACGGTTGTACTGCCAGCGCTAGTACAGACCTGAAGCAGGACAATACCCCTTTGATAGCAAATGCAGATAACAATGGGCCCTTAACCTGTGCCACGACCCTCGTGACGGTTTCTGCACGGCCTGAGACAGGGGTGAGTTATGAATGGAGTGTGCCTGCTGGGATTGTTGACCCGGGTAATGTTTCCAACTTCTTGACCAATATAGGGGGTGTTTATAGTGTGACGATTACAAGTTTGAGTAATGGTTGTCGATCTTCTGCCAACACAACCGTAAGAGTCAATACAAGTGTACCTACAGCGAGGGTTACAGTAGATGGTGCTGCAAGTGGCAGGACAACTTGTATCAAGAGTACGGTGACAATAGCAGCAAGCCCATCCAGCGGTGTGGATTATGTGTGGACTGTTCCTGCCGGAGCCGTAAATCCAGGCAACGTATCAACCTTTGAGACGAGCGTTGGTGGTGTGTATTCAGTGATTGTGACGGATAAACTGAGCAAATGTAGCGCTACTGCGGAGGCCGAGGTACAAGATGCTACACAACTTCCAACACTGAATGTGGAGACGAAATCCTGTGCGCCCAACCTGTTGACTTACGCTGTAACGATTAGTACAAATGCCGATGAAATCACTACTAGTTTAGGCGTGTTAAATGGCCTTACAATTAGTGGAATTCAAGCGGGGCAGAGTGTGATTATTACGGCTCGAAACAGATCTACGGGCTGCTTTGTAAGCACAACGGTAACTGCACCCGATTGTTCTTGCCCTGCGGTATCAGCGCCAATTAGCGGAGGGGATAAGAGTGGTTGCGAAGGAGAGTCATTCCCAGAATTGGTCGTTAGTGTGCCGAATGGAGCTACCGCGGACTGGTATGATGCATCTGGAGCATTGGTTGCAAGTGGGACGACCCGTTTCACCCCTTCAGCAGGAGGAACTTACTATGCAAAAACTCGCGATTTAACCAATGGGTGCGAGAGTTCCGCTCGAACCGCAGTTCGCTTAATTTTACGCCCAGCAACACCAGTCGCTGTTGTAGAAGGGACTACTATTTGTTCAGAAGATTCCCCTGTGTCGATTCCTAGTGACAATATACTGGATTTGCGGAATTTGGTCAAATCCGGTTTCAAGAACGGAATCTGGACAAGTCTTACTCCAGGTGTAAGCTTGAGAGGAACCTCCTTTACAGCAAATCAGAGCATGGAAGGCGGAGTGTTCCGCTTTAATTATCGGATACCAGGTGTAGACGGTCCAGGAACAGGCAATTGTAATGACCGCAATTATGTGGTGGAAGTAACCGTAATATCTTGTTACGGGAAAATTGGCGATCAAGTTTGGGAAGATGCAAACCTGAACGGAATTCAGGATGGCGGAGAGCCATTGATGAGAAACGTTACAGTGCGTCTGTTGAATTTCTCTGGGGAGGTAATCGCAACGACCATCACGGACAATATTGGTATTTATTACTTTGATAATTTGCCAGCAGGCATTTATACGGTGGAATTTGTACGGCCAACTGGCTATATACCTACGAAAGCCAATTCAGGACCAGACGAAGAAGATAGTGATGCGAATGAAAATACAGGCCGGACAGGTCAAATTGTACTACAAGTTGGGGATGAAAACTTGACTGTAGACGCAGGCTTCTATCGCCTAGCCGAATTGGGTGATTTTGTATGGCTTGATGTAGACAAAGATGGCTTGCAGGACAATGATGAATCTGGTGTCGAAAAGGTTCAAGTGAATCTGTTGAGTGCCAGTGGCTCGGTACTGAAATCTACACAGACAGATTTCCGGGGTTATTACCTGTTCACGAATCTAGTGCCAGGCCTGTACCAGGTAGAATTTGTACTGCCAGCAGGTTACAAGCGTAGCCCAGTCGATGCAGTTGCGAGTGACTTTAGAGACAGCGATGCGAATGTATCTACGGGGCTCACTAAATTGTACACTTTGTTGTCAGGACAGTCGGATCTGAGTGTAGATGCCGGTATTTTCATTGCTGACAAGTCGAAACTAGGAGACTACGTTTGGGAAGATGAAGATGGCGATGGCCAACAGGATGCCAACGAAACAGGCGTGAGCGATGTAACGGTCAAATTACTGAACAGCAATGGCCAGCAAATCAGCACAACGACAACTAATGCTCAAGGGTATTACGCGTTCGAAGAGCTGTCTGCAGGAACCTATAGGGTGATGTTCAATCTCCCCGCTGGTTATGTAACGACACCGCCCAACGCAGTTTTTGACGACGGCAAAGACAGTGATGTAAATGCAGCGGGAATGTCTGACCCCGTAACGCTGCCTCGTGGTGAGGACAATCTAACCGTAGATGCGGGCATCTATCGCCCTGCAAGAATCGGAGATTATGTATGGGAGGACAAAAATGGCAATGGCCAACAGGATGCCAACGAACCCGGCGTTAGTGCTGTAACCGTAAAACTGTTGGATAGCAATGGTTCGGTTACCGCAACGACTCAAACAGATGCCAGTGGTTTCTATGTCTTCAACGAAGTGAGACCAGGCACCTACACCGTAATGTTTAATCTGCCTTCTGGATTCAGCGCTACAATACAAAATGCAGGAAGCGATAGAGGGAAAGACAGCAATGTCAACGCCGGAGGGATGACTGGGCCAGTTGTAATAAAATCCGGGGAAGAGAACCTCACGATTGATGCTGGTGTGTTCCGCAAAGTCAGCTTGGGCGATTATGTGTGGCTTGACGTAGACAAAGACGGAATACAGGATGCTGATGAAAAGGGTTTTGCAGGTATAGAAGTGAAACTGTTGGATGCGTCAGGAAATGTTCTGGCGGTTCAGCAAACCGCTGCAGATGGTAGCTACCTGTTTGCCGATTTGGCACCAGGCACCTATCGGGTAGAGTTTGCTGTTCCAACTGGTTACAAGCGTAGCCCCGTCGATAAAGGCGGTAATGATGATAAGGATAGTGATGCAAGTCCAAGTACGGGCAGAACAGGTCTTTACACCTTGTTGTCTGGGGAAAGCAATCGTACAGTTGATGCAGGAATCTTTTTCTCCGACAAATCGTCTTTGGGCGATTATGTATGGGATGATCAGGACGCCGATGGTTTGCAAGACCCGGATGAAAAGGGCATCAGTGGCGTTACTGTAAAACTGCTAGATACACAAGGCAATGTGCTCTTGACTACATTTACTGATCAGAATGGATATTACCTGTTTGAAAACCTGAACGCAGGCACTTATCGGGTGATGTTTAATCTGCCTAGTGGATATGTGGTAAGCACACCGAATGTAGGATCCAATGATCAAGTGGACAGCGACGTAAACGCCAATGGCATGACAGGCAACATCATCCTGCCATTTGGTGGCGATGACCTCACTGTTGACGCTGGTTTATACCGTGGTGCAAGAATTGGCGATTACGTCTGGGAAGACAAGAATGGCGATGGCCTACAGGATGCTGGAGAACCTGGCGTCGGATCAGTTACAGTGAAGTTGCTGGACGAGGCTGGAAATGTGATTGCAACAACTCAAACCAATGGCAACGGTCTGTATGAGTTTACGAATGTAAAACCTGGCAAGTACACCGTCATGTTTAATGTTCCATCAACGTACACGCCAACGAAACCAAACGTTGGTAACAACGATGGGGTAGATAGCGACATCAACGCTGGAGGGATGACGGGAACAATAGTTGTCAAATCAGGTGATGAAAACTTGACCATTGACGCAGGGGTATACCGCAAAGGTACTATCGGTGACTACCTCTGGCTTGATCGAGATAGCGATGGTGTACAAGATCCAGAAGAGCCAGGAATGAGCAATGTTCGGGTCGAACTATACCGTTGCGTTGACAATAGCCTGGTGGCTAGCACAACAACGAACGGGGACGGTTCGTATCTGTTCAGCGATTTGGCTCCTGGTGATTACTACGTGGTATTTGCACGGCCATCCGGATTTACCTTTACTTCAATTCAAGTAGGAGGGGATCCGGCGAAAGACAACGATGCGGATGGAACAGGTAAGACAAATTGCATCAAACTCAGTTCAGGTGAAACCAATCGTACGATCGACGCGGGAGTGAAGCGACAAACAGCTTGTGACATTCAGGCTACGATCAGGGAACTTGTGTGTGACAATAAAGGAACGGCAAGCCCTGATGACGATACCTTCAGCTTCAAACTGTCGGTTACCAGTTCTAATACTGCTTCAGGATGGGTGGCTACAATTTTTGGGCAACAAGTAAGGGGTAGTTATGGTCAAGTTGTGACCATTGGGCCACGCCTGATCAGTCAAGGTGGAGGACAATTCAGAGTTCAGGATCAAAACAGCTCTTCTTGCTTTACGGATCTGCAAGCAACTGCACCTGCACCATGCTCAACATCAAGCGACCTGAACTTGGCTAAGACCTTCGTAAGCGCAAGCAAACAAGCCAACGGCAGCTACAACGTGGTGTACAACATCACCGTAAGCGCCCCAGCAGGTAGCCTGAGCAGCACATACGACTTGTCTGACCAACCATCCTTTGATACCGATGTAGCGATCAACTCAGCATCCTACACCAGCAGTGTATCCGCTGGCGGTAACCTGGCGGGTACTGGGCCCTGGACTTTGGCAAACGATCGAGCCATCAGCGGAGGTCAAACCCATACTTACACCCTGACGGTGAACGTGAGTTTGAACTTGACCGACACTGCGGGCGACAACATCTACACCAAGTGTGGTCAATCCAACCCAGCTGCACCAAAAGCAGGTGAAGGTTTGTTCAACAAGGCCCTGCTGGATGTGAACAACGATGGCACTGCCGATAAAGAAGCTACCGCTT
This sequence comes from Saprospiraceae bacterium, assembly GCA_027488855.1. Lineage (GTDB taxonomy): Bacteria > Bacteroidota > Bacteroidia > Chitinophagales > Saprospiraceae > Haliscomenobacter. The sequence goes on along the minus strand of JAIYAV010000297.1, from coordinate 20,896 downwards.
GTGGTGATCTGCCCGAATGTCAATTGACGGCTCGTGTGAGCAACATTGTTTGTGACAACAAAGGCACCGCCACACCAAGCGACGATACTTACAGCTTCTCCGTAACCGTAACGGGCAGCAACGCCAGCACGGGTTGGAAAGCGACCATCTTCGGCCAACAGGTAACGGGTAGCTACGGCCAGGCTGTAGTAGTTGGCCCACGCCTGATCAGCCTGGGTGGCGGACAGTTCACCATAACCGATGCCAACAACGCAACTTGTAGCGCATCGGGAAGTGTGACCGCACCAGCTCCATGTTCTACACCAAGCGATTTGAACCTAACAAAGACCTTTGTTACTGCAACACAACAGCCCAACGGCAGCTACGACGTGGTGTACAACATCAGCGTATCCGCACCAGCTGGTAGTCTGAGCAGCACTTACGACTTGTCTGATCAGCCATCTTTTGATGATGATCTCCAGATTAATAGTGCAGCTTACGCTAGTACAGTATCCGGAGTTGGTACTTTGAATGGTTCAGGCCCCTGGATTCTGGCCAATGACCGGGTCATTAACGCAGGTCTAACCCATATTTACACACTTACGGTGAATGTGAGTTTGAACCTGACCAATGCTGCTGGCGACAACGTCTACACCAAGTGTGGCCAGTCGAACCCAGCCACGCCAAAAGCAGGTGAAGGTTTGTTCAACAAGGCTCTGCTTGATGTGAATAACGATGGTACTGCCGATAAAGAAGCAACCGCATGTGGCGATCTGCCTGAATGTAAACTCAGCGCTCAAATAAGCCAGGTGATTTGTGACAACAAAGGAACCGCTACGCCAAGCGATGATACCTATAGCTTTACCCTTACTGTAACTGGCGCAAATGCCAGTACAGGCTGGAAGACGACGATCTTTGGCCAGCAAGTAAGTGGCAACTACGGCCAAGCTAAAGTGGTTGGGCCATTCCTGATCAGTCAGGGCAATGCCCAGTTTAGTGTGACCGACGCCAACAATGCTACATGTAGCACTACGGCTAGTGTAACCGCACCAACAGCTTGTTCTCAACTGCCTTGTGAAATCAAAGCCTTAGTCAGTGAAATAAGCTGCGATGGCCTCGGCACAAAGGACACCCTGGATGATGTGTATACCTTCCGTTTGCTTGTAACAGGTACGGGCACCGATTGGGAAGCCAAAATCAATGGCCAGGTAGTAGAAGGCAACTATGGCAAAATTGTGGTACTTGGACCTTACAAAATCAGCGGTGGTGTATTGCAGTTTTCGATCAAAGATGCCAGCAATGCCAACTGCTTGACCGATCCATTGAGCGTGTTCCCACCAAGACCATGCTCGGACAGCAACGAACCTTGCAACATCGGTCGGGCTGAACTGCTCAACGTAGTATGTAATCCAATGGGTACGCTGAGTGACCCAAGTGATGATACCTATACTTTTGAACTGAAAATCTCTGGTAGCAGCAACACCAACACTTGGGTGGCTGAGGATGTCAAAAACACCAGCGGCAAGTACGGCCAGGTGGTTAAGTTTGGACCATTCCTGATCAAAGATGGTGACAAGACCTTCTTGATCCGCGATGCAGGCAACTCCGAGTGTAAGGCTACCGTTTACGTGCCTGCTCCAAAAGCTTGCTCCAACGAGTGCGCGGTGAAAGCCGAAGTGAAGAACATTCTGTGCAACAACAACGGCACACCAGAGAACAACGACGACGATACCTTTACCTTTGAACTGACAGTAACGGGCAGCAACGCAAGCACTGGCTGGATTGCCAACGATCCAAACCTGAGCACAGGTCAATACGGCAAAACCGTAGTGATGGGCCCATACCGGATCAAGACCAATGCAACGGTTAAATTCGGCATCTTCGATCAGTTGCGCTTCAACTCTTGCGCTACCGAAGTAACGGTGTCTGCACCAGCAGCTTGTTCTTCAGTGCCCAAGTGTGAAATTGTAACCAAGATTCAGAATGCCAAGTGCAGCAGCAACGGCACAGCTGATGACCCAAGCGACGATACCTTCACCTTTGAAGTAATTGTTACGGGTAAAAACGCTGGCAACAAAGGTTGGAAAGCTGAAGACAGCAAGCGAACCATTGGCGACTACGGCCAGGTCGTGAAATTCGGCCCTTACCGCATTGCCGATGGCCAGGTGAGCTTCAACCTCCGCGATGCTCAGGATACTACTTGCCGCACCTTGTTGCTGGTAGGTGTACCCGATGAGTGCTCCAGAACTTGCGCCATCAAAGCCACCGTACTTGACGTGAAAGTGGATAGAAAGGGTACACCAAGCACCAGTGACGATACCTTCTCTTTCACAGTGAAAGTAGAAGGCCGCCACAGCTCAGCTGCCTGGACTGCCGACGACGGTATGCTCAACCCAATCCGTGGCTTCTATGGCACTACCGTAGCATTCGGTCCATACCCAGTAAGCGGCGGCACCAAAACGGTTAACTTCCGTGACCTATTGGATCCTGAGTGCCGCACGTCGGTGAAAGTAACGCCACCAAATACCGGATTACCAGAATGTCCAGAAGATGTAACTGCAGTGCGCAAGACCCGCACAGCACAAGTCTTCACTGGCAATTTGGATACCAACGATAAGAATTTCAGTGACCTCGGAAAACAATGTTGGTTGCCTGAATTTGCGCTGCCAGCCGGCAAACGTTACTATGAAACACGGACTTTCAAAACGGATACGGCACGCAAACAGAAGTACACTTTTGTACTGCTGACCAACATGTCGACTACCGATAAAGTACCTGGTGTACCTGCGGGTGCCCCCGACGCACACGGTGCCATCTTCCTGGGCAACGAGTACGACAAGGCCCTGGCTTGTGGCGATGTAGCCGTACCATGCAATAACCCATTGTCTTACGAAGTGCTCGAAGGCACCCTCCGTTTGGTGGTACCTGGCTATCCTCGCGAAACCTGGAAAATGGCCATGCAGTTTAGTGCTGAGTTGGATTCCAATTCAACCTACACGCTGCTGGCTACGACCTTGTCTCCAGAGAAAACGGGTGGCTATGTTTGGGTGGTGTACAACGAAGTAACCGGCAAACACTTGTTGTTGAACCCTGCTACCCGTCAGCCTTATCCAAGCCAGGCAGTGGTGTTCGAACGCGACATCCTGTGTAGCGACATCGCTGAAATCTTCAATGTAGCCGAAAGTATGGAATACCTCGGCAGACCGAAGAAGACCGAAACTTGTGCCGAAATCGAAGAGGTGACCATCAAAGACCGCCTGATTACGGGTGGTGATTGTGCCGCAGACACCATTGTTCGTGAGTTCACCATTTACCATGTTGACTCTACGATCAACTACTGCAGCCAACTGATCATCATCAGCAAACCAAGCTTCGATCACGTAAGTCAGCCTTTGTGCAACTATACCTTCGAATGCACGGAGCTTGCCGACATCAAGTTGGACCGTAACGGCCACCCACACCCACAAGTAACGGGTTATCCGTTCGTGGTGAGTGCCTTCGGTACCCACAATCTGGACAACGCTTATTGCAACCTGAACGCAACTTACCGCGATGTGATCGTGGATACGATTTGTGCAGGAAGCTATGTGATCCGCCGCACCTGGAGCATCACTGACAAGTGTTACCCAGACAGCATCCTGAACTTTGAGCAGCACATCAAGATTGGTGACTTTACGGCACCAGTAGTAGAGTGTGCAGTGGGCAAAGAGTACTGCCACTGCCCAAGTGTAGGTGCCGATGTGATGATGTTCAGCGCCGATCCATTCGATTGTGCAGCCACCATCGACGCACCAATGCCGCTGGTGAAAGATGCTTGCTCCGATAACTTGTACATCCTGACCGAGGTACTCAAGATCAACCGCCGGGTGATCCTGAACAGCCAAGGCCAACCGATCGATACCATAGAAACCACCGTTGTGATCGATACAATCTTGCCTGGTGAAAGCCGCAAACTGGCTGGATTGACCTTCAGCGACTACTACTTCCGCTACACTGTAACGGATGGATGTGGAAACAAAGCGGTGAAACTGTGCCGTTTCCGCGTAGCCGATCTGGAAGCACCGATTGCCGTCTGTATCGACAAACCGAACTTCTCGCTCGGTTCTTCAGGCCTGGCCCGAGCTTACGTACGCCACATCGACTGGGGTAGCTACGACAACTGTGGCATCGAGAAGATCAACGTACGCCGCTTGTTCATCTACGATAAGTTGACGGGTGAAAAACTCGACAGACCATACTACTCCACATGGGGACCATACGTAGAATTCAACTGCTACGATGCTCAAGGTGATGGACTGGTAGAAGTAGAAATGGAAGTGATCGACTCTTCAGGCAACCGCAACATGTGTTGGACTCGGGTGCTGGTGGAAGACAAAATTGCTCCACTCTGTGGCGGCCTGGCCGACAAAACCATGGATTGTGCAGCGTTGCCATTCGGCTTCAATCCGTTCGAAATCAAGAAGCTGGAGCAAGTATTTGGCCTGGCTCAGGTAATCGACAACTGCGGTGGCATCGCCCGCGAATTGACCCCAATTGTGGGCAAAACGAAGGAAGGCTACTGCCTGATTACGCGCCGCTTCATTGGTCGCGACATCCACGGCAACGTATCCAGAGATACCTTCAAGCAACGCATCGTACTGACTACCAAAGACGGCAAGATCTGCGAAGTATGCGACGCCAAACCATTTGTTACGGGCAGAGTCCATACTGAATGGGGTGAGCCAGTTGAGTTTGTTGAAGTATACCTGAGTGGCGATGAGCATAGGGAACTGAAGACGAATATTAAGGGCAAGTATGAGTTCAATCCATTGAAACCTAACCATCACTACACGATCACACCGTTGTACGATGAAGGGCACAAAAATGGCTTGTCAACGCTCGATGCTTACTTGATCCAGAGCTACCTCCTGGGTGAGAATACCTTGAAGAGCCCATACAAACTGCTGGCTGCTGACGTGGACAACAACGGCAAAATCACTTCGATGGACATCGTTGAACTGCGCCGGGTAATCCTCGGTGACATGGAGTTGTTCCACAGCAATACCAGCTGGAGATTCATCGACTCTACTTATCGTTTCGCCAACGCCAAGGCACCTTGGAAGGAGGCTTATCCAGAAGTCATCGGTATCGATAACCTGGAAAGAGCGATGATCGGACTCAACTTTGTGGGCATCAAAGTGGGCGACGTCAACGAAAGTGTACAACCGAACTCAAATACCGTAGGAGTACCACGCAGCATGGGCAGCAGTTTTGAAGTGAAAGCCCTCGATCAGTACCTGAAAGCAGGCAACACCTACGAAGTGGCATTCACCGCAGCCGACCTGGCCAAACTGAAAGGGTATCAATTTACCCTTGAATTTGACCCAAGCGCCCTGCAATTTGCCGACATCGTTTATGGTTTGGCTGGTCAGGAAAACGTCGGCGTACGCCGCGCAACGCAGGGTACAATTACCACCAGCTGGAATGCCTTCCAAGGTCTGGCTGCCAATAGTGGTACCTTGTTTACCCTGAAGTTCAAAGCCATCGCCGATGGTCAACTGAGCGATCTCCTACAGATCAACTCTAAAGTGACCACTGCCGAAGCGTACGATGCTGACCTGGATCAGATGGATGTGAAGTTGAAGTTCAGCGAATTGAGTACCGTCAACCCTGAGTTTGTACTGTACCAAAACGCTCCGAACCCCTTCAACGAAAGCACCATCATCCGCTTCCACATGCCCAAAGCATCAGCGGGTAGCATGCGCTTCTTCGACGCTCATGGCCGCTTGTTGTACACGGTAGACGGTGCCTTCAAAAAAGGCATCAACGAAGTACCTGTAACGCGCGAAAACCTGCAAGGGGCGAGTGGATTGCTGCTCTATACTTTGGAGGTGGATGGCAAAATGGTGACGAAGAAGATGAGTGTACTGAAGTAAGGATAAAGGTTTTGGGGTTCCAATGGTCGCTGAGTTGGTCACTGAGCGAAGTCGATGTGAAGTCGAAGCGAGTGTTGGAACCCTCGAACTTTAACTGATACTACGAACAAAAACTGAACAACCTTGCACGATCTCATGCTTACGACCAGCGGCATTAGCCGCCAAACGTCGATAGCATTCAGGCCTGGCAAGGTATTTTAAGGTGCGTAGCACCGGAACAAAAGGAAAAGATTACGGTGCTACACACCCTGAAAATCTTCCTCCGTTCCTTTAGCTACAGACGTTTGGCGGCTAATGCCGCTGGTCGGAGCAACCTTGATTGATGAGATAAATACAATTTTTGTCATAATCACTTGGTAAACCTTGCGCTTATTGACAAACGATGGAACTTCGGGGTACCCGGGACCTTCGATAAGAATAGCGTATTGTGGTTTAGAACACAATTTTGAGAGGGAAGCTGGGCTTCCCTTTCTTTGTTTTAGGGGGAGTCAATTGTGGGTAAGTACACCAGTGGGGGCTAAATAGGGTGATACATGGGAATTCAAAAGCGCCCGTGGACGAATTGAAGATTTGCTGTGGTTGGCTTATATTTACGATGCTGCGCGAAAACGTGCATATTTTCGCCTTATCCTCAAAGTAAAAGCAGACACCAAAAATGAACTACTTTAACCCACGTACAGCCGCAGAACGCTATTCAAAAGGTCGCCCCGACTTCCACCCCAACACCATAAAGCACATCAAAGATCATTTGCATCTTGACAAAAAACTTGACGACGCTTTAGATATCGCCTGTGGGACTGGCCTTTCAACTAAAGCCCTTTTAGAAATTGCAACAAACGTCTACGGAACGGATATTTCGCAAGAGATGTTGAATTTTGCATTGCAACCCGACAAAATTCATTATTCCATTGCTCCGGCAGAGCGGCAGCCATTTGCTAATCATAGCTTTGATTTAATTACGGTTAGTTCGGGTGTCCATTGGTTTGACATTGATCAATTCTTAATCGAGGCGAACCGACTTTTAAAAAGTAAATCCTGGCTGGTACTTTATGAGAATCACTTTATTTCTGAAATGCTGGGCAATAGCAACTTCAGCAATTGGATTCCCAATGTTTACCTGAAAAAATACCCTTCGCCACCACGTAATCATGCATACTCCTGGACAAATGAAAACCTAAACACCAAGAATTTTCACCTGGTAAAAGAAGAAACATTCAAGAACGCAATCGTTTTTAACAAAAAACAATTGGCATTGTATTTTACTACCCAAAGCAATATTATTTCAGCGGTTGAGAACAATGAAACGACCTATGAGCAAGTTGAAAATTGGTTAGACAAAGAACTTGCGCCGTTTTTTGACAATGACGAAACAACACAGACCATCAACTATGGGAACTGGATTAAATTTATTCAACGGATAGATTAACAACTCAAGCACTACATTTTTTTGAGCTCATTTTCAATGTATTTTTCCAACTGATCTTTGTTAGGGAGTTTGATTAAGTATTTCTGAATGAACAAGTTTTCATCCATACCTGCGGTGGCATATTTCACCAATGCATGGTCTTTTTCGGCTACGAGCAATATCCCTACCGGTGGATTATCGCTTTCCTCGGAAATTTCGGCTTTAAAATAATTGAGATAAGTGTTCAATTGACCAATATCGCCATAATCAAAGGCTCCAATTTTGAGTTCAAGCAGTACATGGCATTTGAGGATACGGTGATAAAAGGCAAGGTCAATAAAATAGTAAGTTTCGCCTATGAGGATGCGTTTTTGACGAGCTTCAAGGCAGAATCCATTGCCAAGTTCAAGTATAAACTGTTGTAAATGATCCAATAATGCCATCTCTAGATCTGATTCTTCCACTATTTGACGAGTGTCAATGTCTAAAAATTCAAACGCATAAACATTCTTGATTATATCTTTGGGCGCTTGTGGTTTAGTTTTTTGCTGAACGAGATTTACTAATTTTTCTGGTTGGGCCGAGAGTCCACTTCTTTCGAAGTACATGCTGTTAATTTGCCTTTTGAGTTCTCTCACACTCCAGGTACCCTTGATGCACTCTATTTCATAAAAAATACGCTTAAAGGTGTCATTAATTTTGATGAGCTCTACAAAATGAGAAAATGATAGCCGACTCAACAACTTGGAAACAGGTACATGAAATTCTTCAGCTTGTTCAGAAATGAATTGAATTCTTTTGGGTAAAGTCCTCAGAACCTCTTTGGGTATCAGACCTCCGAATTTTTGGGACAGTGTCCCAAGAATTTGCGGGTATGTAATATAAAATTGACGACATCTGGATAGCTCTGGAGATGTAAGCCCCTTTATGGATAATTGTTGAGCAAGTTCGCGCATAAGGCTTTTCCCGTATTCCGCACGATCATTCCCGTTTTGCTCAAATTCAACAATATAATAGCCAATAAACCAATTGCGAATAGTTAGCGCTTGATTGACTGCATTAGCTGCTGAAATTTGTAAACTATGATGTACTTTTTCGATCGAAGATCTGAGTTGTATGAAATTTTCCATGAATATCTAGATGGATTGTGTTGTTGTTGACAAATTTAGTAAAAATATTTTAGTAAAAAATTTTTTGTTTTAAATCACTTGCCTACCCCCATCCAATATTCCCCCCATCCAAATCGTTACCTCTCCGTCAGCCCAACCGACACAACATGAGAAAACTATCACTACCCCTGCTCTTCATTTACTTCATCCTTTTGCCGTCTATTCAGGCCCAGGAGATCCGCGAATTTATGGACCTGCAAAGCCACATGACCGTGCACATCCCCTATCCCTTTTTTGGCAAGGGCCTGACCTATTTTTCGCTCGATAATCCTCCGCCCGTTAATTACAAACACACCTTTCGAAATGTGAACCACGCCAATTTTTTGGAGCACAACCAGGGCGCCAGGATCATCATCAATGGTGCGCTGAGTAAGGAATGGGTCACCTCCAAGAAGAAGGCGCGCCGGATGATTGTGGAGCAAATTGAGTACGTAAACGAGTTCATCAAAACCCATTCCGATCAATTTGCCCTGGCCAAAACCCCGCAGGAAGTTCGCGATCTGGTGCACAATACCAACAAAACCATCGTCATCCATTCTATCGAAGGGGGCCGCAGATTGATCAACAGCCAGGAAGACGCCGACTTTTGGGCAAGTCAAGGCGTAGCCTACATTACCCTGGTGCATTTGCTGGACGATGAAAACGGAGCCTCTGCCATCACACCCGGTTTGATGACCCAGATGATCAATTTGAAAGGCGGCCTGCGCAAAGAAAAAAACCGGAGACTCAGCGAACACGGCAAAAACGCCATCCAGTACCTGGCCAATGCGGGCGTCATGATCGACCTGACCCATATGTCGGAGTTGACCAGGCAGGACGCCCTTGATTACATGATCGAACACCAGATCCCACCCATTACAACCCATGATGCATTTAAGCCGATTCAAAACAATTCCCGGGGCATCTCCCCCGCCGACATCATCCGCATTTACCAGCACAATGGCTTTGTTGCCTTGCCCCTCAGTGGCCGAGCGATCAAACCTTACAAATCTTTAGCCCCCTATCAAAACCTGCTGGATAGTTTGAGCCAGGTGGATTGTTACTGTGAAGGTTCTGTCGACGATTATAAAATCACCTATCAGGCCGTCAAGCAATTCATTGAAAACAATGTGGCGCGTATTGCCCAGGATTCAAGCCTTATTTTTGAGGCTTTGGACGACCGTCAAAAGGTGAAGTATTCCATCGGATTCCAGACGGATTTTAATGGTTGGTTGAGTCACAATCGGCCACGGTATGGCAAAGAAGGTTGTTATGAAATGGCTGAAGATCGAACTTACGAGGATATCGAAACAAAAGGCCTGGCCCATCCCGGCCTGCTGAATGAGCATTGGAATCTATTGCTGCGGGAAGGAGTGGATTTAGAACCCATCAAAAGATCCTCCGAAAAGTTTTTGCAACTGTGGCAGTATTTTTTGGACCATCGGAAGGGGAGGGAGTAGGTGATTGTGTCCCACTGACTCGAGATCACGCGACAAAATTTCACCTGAACCCCGATAGAGGTATAGTTGCATAAAAGGCTAAAAGAACTTAGTTTTGAAAAAAATAACCTATGGAATTCCAATACATCATTTCTGATCCTGAAATCCTGGGAGGTAAACCAATTATCAAAGGCAGCCGCATTAGTGTACAATTGATTTTGGAATGGTTGGCATCGGGGGCCAGTATTAAGGACATCATTGAGGAATTCCCTCATCTGCCTTATGAGGGGGTACGGGAAGCCATTTTTTATGCTTCTCGTTGGATGGAAAACGAGATCATTATTGAGACCAAAGTACGGGCGTAATGAAGATTCAGAATTTCAAGTTTTTAGCAGACGAGAATCTTCATAAAGTGATTGTTGCCTGGTTAAGAGAGCAAGGGTACGACGTTAAATTTGTTCGAGAAGAAAGTGGTTTGATTGGTAGTAAAGACAAAGATTTAATTCCTATTGCTTTTGATGAAGGGCGAATTATCATTACACAGGATAATGATTTTGGGCAAATTGTTTTTACCAATCCAGTCGATTTTATTGGAATCATTTATCTTCGGCCAGGGCATTTTCCTGGAGGGAAACACATCCAAACACTCCAAAGCATTGTAGATCAAGACCTCGATTTTTCTCCTCGATTTATTCTGACTGCTGAAAACAAAAATGACTCAGTGAGGATTCGCTTGAGGCAGTTGGACAATCAATAGCCTTTCAGAATCGCTTAATTCCTACAACAACCGCAAAACCACATGGCATCCACACCTGGCCCTCGCATCAAAGACATCCACATCACCCCCATCGCCACAGTTGATCCACCCCTGTTGAACGCAGCGGGTCTGCATGCACCCTACGCCCTGCGCACTGTATTGGAGATCGTCACCGAAGACAACATCTCCGGCATCAGTGAGATCCCTGGCACCAAAGACATCGACGCTGCCTTGGAAGACTCCAAAAAACTGCTGATCGGCCAGGATGTTTTTCAATTGAACCAAATCCGCCAGATGCTTGTGCAGGCGTTTGGCAAAGACTCAAGCGCAGATCGCGGCTTAGCACCCTGGGACCAAAGAAAACTGGTGCATATTTTCAGCGCGGTGGAAGTAGCCTGTTTGGACATCATCGGCAAAGTCACGAACAAACCCGTTGTCGATTTATTGGGAGGCAAAATGCGGGATCGGGTGCCCTTTGCGGCTTACCTCTTTTACAAATACGCTGGTGCGGGGGGTGAATTGGGTTTTGAGCAAGACCCCACTGCCAGCGGCTGGGACGAAGCCCGCCAAAAAAGTGCCCTGAATCCTGAAGAAATTGTGGCCCAGGCACAAGCCATGTGCCGCGAGTTTGGCTTCCAATCCATCAAGCTCAAGGGCGGCGTTTTTCCGCCCCGCCAGGAAGTGGACGCCATTTTTGCCCTACGCGAAGCCTTTGGTCCCGATGTTCCCCTGCGGATCGATCCCAACGCCCTTTGGCAGGTAGAAACGGCCATTCAATACGGCCGGGAAATGGAACCTGTGCTGGAATATCTGGAAGACCCCGTGCGTGGACAGGAAAACATGGCCCAGGTCAGAAAGGCCCTAAAAACCCCTTTGGCCACCAACATGTGTACCACTTCCTTTGAAGAAATTCCCCGCAGCATCGCCCTCGGTTCGGAAGACATCATCTTAAGCGACCACCACTTTTGGGGCGGATTGCGTGCATCCATGACCCTGGCTGGCATTTGTGAAACCTTCGGTCGGGGCTTGTCCATGCACTCCAATAGCCATTTGGGCATTTCACTGGCGGCGATGGTGCACCTGGGCGCCGCTTTGCCCAAAATGACCTACGCATTGGACACCCATTACCCCTGGCAATCGGACGAAATCATCATCGGCGGGCGACTAAAGTTTGAGGAAGGCTCGGTTTTGGTACCCACCGAACCCGGCCTGGGCGTGGAACTGGATCGGGTAGCCCTGGCGAAATTGCATGAAAACTACAAAGCCTGCGGATTGACCAAGCGTAATGATGAGGTGGAAATGCAAAAGGTGCAGCCGGGCTGGAAGTTTGAGGCAGTTAGGTGGTAGACCATCACCCCAATTGCTCCAAAATCTCCACCCCCTCCTTCCATTCCCCAAACCCACTCTGCGCATTAATATGCCCGGCATCGCCAATATTGATGAACGCGCTGCCCCAATGCTCTGCAAAAAAGCGGGCCCGCTCCAGGCCGACCCATTCGTCGTTGCTACTCGTCACCACAATGCTCTTGAAGCCAAGAGGATTCAGCGGGATGGGGGTGAATCCCGTCGAGGGGAAAGTATACACCGGTTGTTCAATGTCGCTCGGAGCCACCAGCAGCGCACCCTTAATGGTATGCCCATAGCGCCTGGCCCAATGTGCAACCGTAGCACAGCCCAAACTATGCGCAATCAGTACCACTTGTGTCAAATCATAACCTTGTAGTGCGGCTTCAATTGCCTCCAACCAGTCTTCGCAGCCGGGAGCATCCCATTCTTTTTGCTGGATGCGTTGCGCATTGGGCAAGGTTTTTTCAAAATAGGTTTGCCAATGTTCGGGGCCAGAGTTCCCCAAGCCGGGGATAATGAAATAATGGGTCATTTGGTTGAGTATTTTGATAAAAAATCGACAAAAAAACAATAAAAAAAAACCTTAGGGGCAACTAAACATAACAATTTACGCTCAATATAAAAGATAGGCCTTTTAGCGCCCTTTTCAAGGAGAATACTATCACGTATGATACATTTTATATTGAAAATCATTTAAACACTTAACTCATGAAACAATTTACACTGTTTTTACTTGTTCTATTGCTTGCTTGCCCTTTGTGGATACACGCACAACTCAGTAAAGGCACCTGGTATGCCAGTGGGTCTATTTATAGTCCTTTACCGGTAGCTCAAGGTTTAGCCGGGCTAAGCTATTTCGAAGAATTTGGCCCCGTAGAGGACCTGTTCATTTCGAACCTTTCCCCTGAATTTGGTTATTTTTTTTCCAAACGGCTGTTGGTAGGAACTCGTGTAAGCGCATCCTTGTACAGCAAAAACGACTCTTTTGATGGCAAATCAATTGGTGTTGCCCCATTTGCCCGCTACTACCTGAATCCACAATCGACCAACAATCATTTTTTCGTAAATGCCCAATTCAACTTATTTTTTTCCCGCGAGAACAACTTTGGCGGCGCTAACGCAGGTGTGGGCATGACCCACTTTTTGGCCCCGGGCATTGGCCTTGATGCTTATCTGGCCGTGATAGAGCCCGATTTCCAAATCAGGAGTAATACGCAGTTGGGCCTATCCACCAGCCTCAACGTTTACCTCAATCCAGAACTGAAAGGCACGCGCAAAACGGCCCTGCCGAATTTACAACGAGGCACTTTGTTGATTGGTGGAACCAGCGCCAGAGCTCAATTTGGCATCAGTTCGCCCCGGCCAGGAGCTGCTAATCTTAACGCTTTGACTATAGCTCCGAATTTGCTTTATTTTGTGAATAGCCGGCTGGCCTTAGGCGGAGCATTCGGCTTGGGGCTATCCGGAAACCAGAATTTTACCACAACCCTCATCGGGCTTAGCCCACGGGTGCGGTATTACCTCAATACGGATCGGCACCAGCTCTTGTTTTTGAGCGGTGCCTATCACTATGATCGGGTAAAGGTCAAATTTGGAGAACAGGAACTGGATGAAAAAACTTCGCGAGCCAGTCTGGCCTTGGGTTTGAACAGTTTTTTTACCTCAAATCTAGCTTTGGAACTGGCACCCAATGTGAACTACAACTTTGATGACGAATCGCTGCAGGTGGGTCTGGATCTGGGGATACAGTTTTTCCTTAATCCCAAACGGAAGGAGTAAGGGATATAAATGAAACAGGTTACAAGTATTACAAAGAAAAAATGAGCACAAAGAACCCAAAGGCAGCACAAAGGACACAAAGACGCGATTTCGACAAAGCAATATGCCTGGACTTTATCTTGTTTTGAATGTAAAGCCTCTTCAACGTCTAACTTTGTGTCCTTTGTGCTGCCTTTGGGTTCTTTGTGCTAAAAAAATGTTGCTTTATGTTTTCTAAAAAATTTGGGATACCTCCTGCCCCACTACTAAGTTGATAAATCCCTATCTTAAGCCCAAACTATAAACAACAATGAAAACAAAAATACTCCTCCTGCTTTGGGTGTGCATCACCCAAAGCCTGCTCGCGCAAATTGACAGCACCAAGTACCCTCGGCTGCTCACCTGGACGACCCAACAGGATCACGACAACATGAAGCAGCAACTCGGGATCAAAAAATTGCGACCCGGCCCCAGCGGCAACGAATCCGCACCCAACCACGCCAATTACGACGAGTCAATTGCCAACCCTTGCCCAGAACTACCAGATGTACTGACCACCCAAACTGGCAAAAAAGTGACTACCGCCGACATGTGGTGGAACCAGCGCCGACCCGAACTGATCGAAGCCTTTGAAAAAGAAGTATATGGACGTATTCCCAAAAATGTGCCCAAAGTGACCTGGACGGTGAAAATCACCGATCGGGAATTTGTGGGGCGCACCCCGGTCATCGCCAAACAAATCATCGGGAATGTAGACAACAGCGCCTACCCCCTGATCAACGTGAACATCAACATGATGCTGGTGGTGCCTACCAATGTCAAAGGCCCGGTCCCCGTGCTGATGATGTACGGTCGCCCCTCTTTCCCCGCACCTGCTCAACCCTCACCCGATGACCTCGAAAAAATCAACAGCACCTTCAAGGAGATGATGATCCAGACGAATCCAGAAATGAAGGCCATTTTTGAAAAATACCCGGCCTACAATCCTATCACCAGACTGCCTGCGCCCAACCCCTTTGCTCCACCTCCCGTAGGTGACCTGCCTTCTACCGAACAACTGCTTGCCGCTGGCTGGGGCTATGTCACCATCGATCCCGCCAGCATCCAGGCCGACAACGGTGCTGGATTGACCCGAGGCATCATCGGACTGACCAACAAGGGGCAAGCCCGCAAACCCGAAGACTGGGGTGCCCTGCGCGCCTGGGCCTGGGGTGCTGCCCGTGGCCTGGATTACCTGGAAACGGATCCTCTGGTGGACGCCAAAAAAGTGGGCATTGAAGGGGTTTCCCGTTATGGCAAAGCGGCCCTGGCCACCCTGGCTTTTGAACCCCGGTTTGCAGTTGGTTTGATCGGCTCTTCTGGCAAAGGTGGTGCCACCTTGCACCGCCGGGTCTTTGGCGAAGCCGTTGAAAGCCTCACCGGCAGTGGCGAATACCATTGGATGGCCGGGAATTACTTGAAATACGGTACCGAAGAATCTTCTTTTGGTGCTAAAACTGGCTGTGACCTCTCGGTGGATTCCCATGAATTGATCGCACTTTGTGCCCCACGATTGGCTTTTATCAGCTATGGCATTCCCGAAAAAGGGGACGCCCGGTGGTTGGACCAAAATGGCAGCTACATGGCCACTGTTGCAGCGGGGGTAGTATACAAATTGTTGGGCGCAAAAGACCTAGGCGTGTCCAATGATTATAAATCCGAAAAAATGCCGCCGATGCTTACTGATGTGTTGAATGGTGAACTCGCCTGGCGCCAGCACGACGGTGGCCATACCGATGGGCCCAATTTTAAGCATTTTATTCCCTGGGCAACTAAGTTTTTGAAGTACGAACGTAAGGATGCTCAGTAGTAACTTACACAAGATTTTTACTGATAACCTTTATTTCAATCTGTACAGAGGTGATCCTTACTCTTTTGGTGCATGCCTCTGTACTTTTTTTCTGCATTTTTTACCTGATTTAGGTGGCGTGTGAAATTCAAGCACTCTGGAATTTCGGAACAAAGTAGAATAGATAAGTATTTGGTAGGAAATTTTTTATAAATTTTAAGCCAAAATAACGCCTGTTTTTTTTAAAAAAAATCTTGGTTCATTTGTCTCTTTTATTTTTGCCCACTCGCCTTATATTTGACTTTGGAATATTCTAAGTGCTAATAACGAAATACATCTCATGAAAGAATTACGGGAACTGGTTCTTGTAATGGAGAACAATGGCTGTGGTGCCACTGCGATGTTCAATGGTAGTTCAGGAACCGCATCTAAGTTGTCTGTGTTTTACAAGGGCATCTCACAAAACAGTTGGGAATCCGACGACAATGCAGCCAAAGCCTTATACCCGGGTGAAGGCTCACATTCTTCTTACCGCAAGTTGAAGTCGGATTTAAAAGAACGGTTGGTCGATACCATCCTCACGCTGAAGTTCAACAGCAACAAGTACAACAGTTATCAAAAGGCGTATTACCGCAGCCACCGCGAATGGGCAGCTGCTAAAATCCTGCTGGGGCAAAACGCCAACGACGCGGCTGCTGATTTGGCCACCAAATTGTTGCGGCAGGCTCGCCAATTTGATTTCAGTGGCTTAGCCATGGACATATGTAGTGTACTGCGCTTGTATTACGGGGCGCGGATGGGTGATATGGTTCGTTTTGAAGAGTTCAACAAACTGTTCAGCGAGTACCAGGAAATTTACCAGGCAGAAAACCGGGCCGAGGAGTTTTACATCATCTTGAGTTCCGGCTTTGTCAACAACAAATCGACCAAGGAGGACATTCGGGATAAAGCCAAGGATTTTCATGATGAATTGTTGCCTGCGCTAAAAAAATTCAACTCCCACCGCCTGCATTTCTATGGTTCGTTGATTGAGTTGGCTTGCCATACCTCTATTAACGATTACACTTCTGCCTTAAAAGTGTGCGAGCGTTACATCCAATTCTTTTTGCAAAAAGATTACGAAGCGCACGTCCCACTCCAAATCTTGTACTACCAGGAGTTGCTCTGCCATGTACAATTGAAGAACTTCAAAGCTGGCCGTACTGCCGCCGAGAATTGCTGCAAACTCCTGGCCGAGGGCAGTTACAATTGGTTCAAATACCAGGAATCCATCTTCCTACTGGCCATGCACACCAACGAATACCAGGCAGCCTACGAAATTTACAGCGAAGTCATCAAAAACAAACGTTTCAACCTCTTGCCCGATAACGTCAAGGAGATTTGGAAAATATTTGCCGCTTACCTAGCCTACCTGATTCGTTTTGAAACCATCAAACCTTCAGCGAACGATAGCCTCAAAAATTTCAAGCTCAGCCGTTTTCAAAATGAAACGCCTGTTTTTTCCAAAGACAAAAAAGGCATGAACATCGGCATTTTGGTGGCTCAATTGCTGCATTTGTTGTCCGAAGGGAAAAAGTCGCAGTTCATTGACAAGGTGGAGTCACTGGAGCAGTACACCTATAAGTACCTACGCAACGACCATACCCTGCGCAGCCATTACTTCATCAAAATCTTGTTGCAGATTCCACTTTCCGGTTTTGACAAGAGCACTTTTTTGGCCAAAACCCGCACTTATTTGGAAAAAATGAGCGCAGTACCCAGCGAGGCAGCCAATCAGACCAATGAAATTGAGATCATTCCTTTTGAGAAATTGTACCATATGTTGGAAAGTCAGCTGCGTTAATGCCCCTGTTTTAGTAATGTTTCAATGAGAAAACACATAAATTTTTAGCTGATAATCAGCTCTCTATTCTTTTTCACTCCCTCTCTCTACACTTTTTGGAAGGTAATGATTACCGCTTTTTTTTTAGCCCATTCCCTCAAGGATTGTCCTAATTTTATATTATTAAAAAAACAGTGTATGTTGCACCAAAGCGAGAACATACAACTTGTCCACCATGAACACTGGGCAAGAAGTCGGCGACTTTTTACAAATACGAGAACGTCGGAATGTTTGGTCATCATCACTGTTGACGTTACAGTGGTATAAGCCAAAAATAAATGGTACAGACACATCCCAAGGGCAATTTAGCGGCTAAAATAAGGCTGCTACGAAATGTAAAAATACTGTTTAGTGAAGTCGTCTTTGGAACACCAGGTCGGCGGTGCGAAGGATCAGGACTGTGTAGAATTTATACAGTGACTGGCGCAAAACGCCTGGTTCCCCATCCCCGCCGCATACCAGTGATCCTCTTGATCAATTCCAAAGGGAAATTGGGCCTTCGACTAAACAAAAATGACCTTCCAGAGGAGCTCTACAATGAGTTGTTTCAGGGAGAATTTTTCCTCGTAGAGGAGCAGTTTGGGCTGCCTGCATATTTTGCCCGTAAGCTGGGTATAGGCCACTACAAGGTACCCTCGGGCGAATACCTGCTGCAGGCCAGAGGCAATTGGTTGGATATCGTTTTTTAGAAATAGCGTTTTGAATTCTGCCTTGATCTAAGCGAGGCAGAATTTTTTGCATACAAAATAACAATATAAACACTATTTTGGGTTGATAAACCTTCAAGTAATTAGCTGCACTCAATGTAACAAAAGGAGGAAAAAAGAAAGTGATTAAATTTTTGATTTACAGATAGATATAATATTATTTTTTGCTCCATTGTCTTGCATTTCAGGTATTGTTTCCCGCTTTTTTTTTAGCCTCATCTCCACGGTCAAGGCGCATTTTTACATCGATAAATTTATTATTTGTTCTTTAAGACGACCACACTATGAAAGCACTTTACACTCCACAACGCAGCCTGGCTCAAGTAGCCAAAGTCATCACCATTGATACCACCGTGGTATAGCTTCCCGTGGCCGCCTTAAAGGCAGGTACGCAACAACTTTTAAGTTCCTTATAATCTAACTCATTGTTTCTCATGAAAAAATCTACAAAACTTTTGAAGTTGGCAATAGAAAGGATGCAGCAATGCCTCCAATTTTTATTGCACGCTTTTTTTCCGTGGTCTGTTGGGCATGTCCCGGAGAAACGGCCAATGAACACTGCTCTGTCCAGAGGAATTGCGGTGTTGTGGCACCGTCCACTCTGGTTGGGAATCACCCCACGCAGTAGGGCTACTATGCAACACTTAACGGCTTATCAGCACCATGCTGATGAAACAACCGATCATGATCGACCCGTGAATCGGTTTAGTTTATTTAGCCTTACTCCTGCCAAGTCTTTGATGACGGTGTTGAGTACGGCTTTTGTCGTTTTATTCTTTTTTTTAGCTGAAACAGCCCAGGCCCAGTCGGGTACGGCTTTCCGCGATTTTAACGGCGATGGTCTGCAAACGGGTGCCGAGCCCGGTGTAGAAGGCATCATTGTCAAATTGTATGGCAATGCCGCCCCACCACTTGCTGATCAATTGATTGGTACTACTGTAACCGCTGCAAACGGTACCTACAATTTTGGGGTGTCGGTGACCAGCGGCCGGGCGGCCAATCCGAATGAAAAATTACGCGTTGAATTTGAAATTCCTGTCACATTCAATTGCAACCTGGCCAATCCGGTGGATTATACCAGTATAAATGGTTTGACCTACGGTAGTAGTGTACAATTCATCACTGGCCAACAAAGCAACATCAATTTTGCATTGAACTACCCCGGCCAATGGGTAGAGACCAACAACCCTGATGTGTTTTTGCCTTGTTATTTCTTTGGCGACAACGTCCTGGGTGACCAAGATGTCAAAGATGCTGCGGGTTTGGTTGGGTTCAAATTTTTGGACAATGGGATTCCTACCGGACATTCAGGTAGTACCGGAGCAAATCCCCCCAATTTACTTTCTACTTACGAGGAAGTAGGCGCATTGTACGGCGTCGCTTTTTCTCGGCAAGCCCAAAAAATATTTACTTCGGCAGTGATGCGCCGCCACTCCGCCTTTGGCCCGCTGGGCTCCGGGGGGATTTACATGGTGGATCCCTATGACGCAGGAACAACTACTTACAACTTTTTGGATTTGGACGCCATCGGGATTCCTACCCGGGGTTCTGGCGCATATCCACCACCTCCAGTGACCAACGTAAGCCCCGTGAGTACGGTCATTGGTACCAATACCGAGCGGGGTTTAAACACGAGTCGTTTTCAACCCAGTACCGACTATGCTGCAGCCGACCAGGTGGGCAAAGTATCCATTGGCGACATCGACATCTCTGACGATGGGCGCTTTTTGTACGTTGTGAACTTATTGGATCGTAGACTATACGAAATTGATTTGGGTGACCCTTTAAATCCTACTGCACCCACTTTGGCCAACGTTGCTACCCGAGTGCGCAGCTGGCCCATTCCAGACCCAGGTGTCGACGCCAAATCCGGCGAACACCGCCCTTGGGGTTTGAAATTTTACCGGGGTAAATTGTTCGTGGGGCTGGTGCTCAGCGGGCAAAACATTAGTGGAGACGTAGTGAGTGACATCACATCCAACGGCAACGGCGCCCAAATCCGTGGCTATGTATTTGAATTCAATCCAAGTGGTGCCGGAACTTTCACCCCATCACCATTACTGGATCTTAGTTTCAACTACGGCCGCGAACGCCCTTGGATTCCCTGGGGCTATAGTACCAACAGCGGGGACCCTTCTCGCTATTTTACGGGGAATCAGCGCGAGGTTGCTGAACCCATTATCGCTGACATTGAATTTGATGATCAAGGAAACATGTTGATTGGTTTGTTGGACCGCAAAGGCCATCAATACGCCATCAACAACAATGACTTCTTGGGCGTTACCAGGGATTACGAATATTCCACTGCGGGTGAATTACTCCGTGCCAATGTGGCGCAAACCGCGAATGGTTGTGTGTATACCATCGAAACCCGTCCTGGAACTGCCGATTATTACAACGACAACCTGATCCACGACGAATCCGTACAAGGCCCCTTGGCGGTTCTACCCGGCGGCGGCGACGCCATCGCGGTGTGGTTGGATCCGATTGACATCCGTTCAGGGGGTACGATCCGCCTGGATAATACCACTGGTGCACGAGTGCCCAACTCAGCCTATGAAGTCACCGACGACCGCTTCACCACGGATAGTGGCATCGATAATGATGCTACACCAAGTAAGGCCAACGCCCTCGGTGATGTTGAGCTCGGTGGTTCCGTTGCTCCCCTGGAAATTGGTAACCTCGTTTGGGCCGATAAAGACGGCGACGGGGTACAAGACGGGGATGAAAG
>JAIYAV010000413.1 GCA_027488855.1 Saprospiraceae bacterium | reverse complement strand
GAGTATTGAGTACGGTTTGGAATTTTTGCCAGGCTTCCTGATCGTCGGAAAGGTATTGCGGGTTTTGGCTTTCCCATTCATCAAGGTACTGGTAATACAAGGTTTCATTTTCAAGGTCTTCCTTCAACCAATCTTCAATCAGCTTCCGCTCCAAAGAAGTTGCTCTTCCATCGAAATAATCGAACAGTATTTTTTGAATCATCATTTCTTTCATAAGGCTTCGGAGAAAAGGGTAACAATCAGAGGTTAATTCAAGTCCTCATTGCTGCATCACTGTAATCAGACAAAAGCGAGGGGTTTTACCCCACACTGGAAAAGAAAAAAATTCAAATGAGGTGATTTTTTTCAGAATATTATTTTTTATTGACCCTAAGTAAAAAAACATTAGTGCCCAATGTGGGGTAAAAGCCCAAAATTATGTCTATCATTGAATAATGGGTTCAATACACTCACAGCATGGAGAAGCTATCAAAATTAGAGGTCATAGACAAGGAGAGCCGATTGTCTGCATTAAAGGCAGATTCAGAATTGTTTGCTGAGCCCAAACTGATTAGTGATGAGGTTTTCCTGCAAAGAATTTTTGCCCAGGATGCCCGCAAAGGCTGTGAGCTGTTGTTCAAGCGCTATTACAACAACCTTTGCAACCACGCCATGCGCTTTGTGTACTCTAAAGAAGCTGCTGAAGACATTGTAAATGAGGTATTCGCCAATTTTTGGCAGCAACAGGTTTTTGAAAAAATCAACAGTTCCTACCGCGCTTACCTGTATCAGGCGGTGCGTTACCGCAGCTACAATTACATCAAGTACGAGTTGAACCAAACCGAGTCCTTCGAGCCTGATTACAATGCTACTCCGGTACTACAAGCTGACGATATTCTGCACTATACTGAATTGTGCCAAAAACTCGACCGGGTTATTCAGGAGCTTCCGCCACAATGCCGGAAAGCCTTCCAACTCAATCGGCTGGAAGGGAAAAAGTATGCTCAGGTGGCTGAAGAACTGGGCATTACAGTCAGTGCAGTGGAACGACTGATCAGTAGGGCGCTGAGTAAGTTGCGCAGTGAATTGAAGGAGGAATGGATGCCGGGCTTGTAGATGAGGAACGGAAATGTAATAAAGTGAACGAATTTGGCTATGGGATCAAGTCCATACGGCAAAAATGCGTTTGCCCTTCCAGTTGAGCTCTTCCGACTTCCATTGCTTTTGTTCCTGGTGATCAAAGATGAGTAAGGCACCCTCTTGGAGACCGAGGCGATCGAGGTAATCGGCCAATTGGTTGAGTCCATTTTCGTGGGCTTGTTGGCCACGCCAGAGTTTGAGTTCGATCACGTATTGGTGTTGGTAGTAGGTAATGAGGATGTCCAGCCGTTTTTCTTCGGAGATTTGGGGTTCTTTGAAAGCGTGACCATGGCCATTGAGGATGGGTTTGAGGAAGGCCAAAAAAACCAAGCGACCTTGACGCTCCAGGAAATCACGTTCCTTCTTGTTGTACTCCGCTTTCATCAACTCCTGAAACTTTAGGAGGGCTTTTGGTACATTAAGACCTTGACCGGGTAGCAAGTAAGAGCCTGCAAACTCTGAAGCAGGAAACTGTCCTTGATGCTGGACTAAGAGCTTGGCACTCATGTAACTGGCAATTACTTCCTGGTAAATGCGGTTGTGAATGGCCAAACCATTGCGATTGGTAAAAATACCATAAACTACACCTAGATTGGTGACCGGTTCATTGAGATCGAAGGGGAAATCTTGTTCATTGATGACGAGTGCCAGCGCCAGTTGATAAAGAGTGGGATTGTTTTCCAGGTTTTTGATCAATTCATCAAAATTGACATTGGATTCACGCACCAACATGCTGGCGGCCTGGTCTACGGTTGCGCTGGTCCAGTGTTTGTTGGGTAGGGTAGGCAGCAATTTTTCTGCTACAATCTTGCAGAGTTTGCTGACCAAAAAAGGATAACCGGAGGTATAATAAAAAAGGCGATCAGCGACTGCTGCGGTGTCTACCTGCACCTGATTGTCCAGGGCGAAGGCTTCAAGCATGGGCTGAATCTCCGAGGGAGAAAAACTCATGTCGACCTCAAAATCGGCGGCGATGTTCCAGGGAGAATTGTATTTGTGTTCCTCGTCGGGGCGGAGTTTTAACTTGAGGGATTTGACGTCATGGACCCCAGTGAGGATGACGGAATGGAAGGTGGGTACTTCCCAGCGATCCAGGTATTTGTTGCGCAGTACTCCTAATAAACTCAAAAACAATTGATTGTTGCTGCTTTTGTCAATTTCGTCAATGAGCACAACGATCTTCTTTGCCGCCTTTTTTACCAAAACGCTAATGTAGTCAGAGAGTTCGCTTAGAGAAGATACGGCATCGACTTGTTCCTCCATCCATTTTCCCAATACTGGATCAACTCGATCACAATAGGCTGCGAGACTGCCAATAAATGATTTACTCAATGCAGCTTCATGTTCAAATGGCCGATCTCCGATTCCCTCAAAGCTAATGCGGAGTGCCAGGTATCCTGGTGTTTGATTGAGTTTCGCCGTTAATTGAAACAAAGCGGTCGTTTTGCCATACTGTCGAGGGCGATTGATGGCGAAGTAATCCCCTTGTTCGATCATTTCCAACATGCGGGCGTATTTGGCGGAAGAGTCGGCCATGTAGTGTTGCTCGGGAAAACAAACGCCAGTGATGTTGAAACGCTTTTTCATGGGGTAAAGATAAGGATTTTGCGTGATGATTTAGGGGTTCCTAACTCACCTGCAGTGCCTCCCCTTTCAACTTCTCCATATCCCGAATCAACAACCTCCGTCGGTCAAAGGTCAGGATATTCCGATCGCGTAGATCGTTGAGCAGAGTGGTTACCGTTTGGCGCGAAGTAGCGGTAAGGTTGGCAATTTCCTGGTGGGTGATGAATTTGCGTACTTCGGTTTCGAAACCGACCCGCCGCCCATTTTTCTCGGCACTTTCCAACAAATATTCAATAATCCGGGTGCGGGAATCTTTAAATACCAGAGATTCCAGGCGTTTTTCCATCTCCAAAACTCGAGAACCCATTATTTTCATGATGAACAAACCCAGCGCATTGTGGTCGCGCATCAACAATTTCATCTCATCCACATTGACCACACAAACCGTCGCTTCTTCCATGGTGTAAGCGAAATCTCGGCGTCGGTCTTCACCGATGAGCGATAGTTCGCCAAAGACGTCTCCTTTGCCCAGAATGGCTTTGGTGATCTCCTTGCCAGAGTCGCCATAGGAGCCAATTTTTACACGTCCATCGGTGAGAAAAAACACCCGATCTGACATTTCATCCGGCAAATAGATGTATTCTCCTCGTTTGTAACAGCGATGGAAATGCGCTTCCAAATCCCCACGGCGGATTTTCTGAGGGCAAAAAATACCAGTAACGTCAATGTTTTCTAAATACCAAAGTGATGCTTCGTTGCTCATCGTTTGCTCGTTAAAGGACCTAAATAGTTCGTCTACCTAAATTAGAGAAGCCCTAAGTTAAAGAGAATTTTACACTTAATAAAATAGTAAAGCTTTGAAATGGTTTAAAGCGCCTAATTTAGTAAGGTGCCTGAATAACGATTTTTTTTGCCTCCAACGCATGCCGAATGGCTTGCGCAAAGGAGATAGCGTGGATACCGTCGCCATGGAGACAGATTGTATCAGCGCACAGGGGCACTTTTTGGCCTGAAAGGGCGGTGACCTGCCCTTGTTCCACCATTTGAAGCACCTGAGCAATGCAGGCTTCGGGGTCTTCAATCAAGGCCTTTGGCTGGTTGCGAGGCGTCAAAGCGCCATCGGCTTGATAACTCCGGTCGGCAAATACCTCACTAGCCGTGCGCAGCCCAAAGGTTTGAGCAACTTTGATGGAAAAACTGCCACTCAGCCCAAATAAAAGCAGATCAGCATTGAAATCCCGCACTGCTTCGGCGATGGCCGAGGCCCATTCGAGGGATTGAGCCGCCAGGTTGTACAAGGCCCCGTGGGGTTTGACATGTTGGAGATAGGCCCCTTCAGTATAGGCCAAATTGGCCAATTCCAGGATTTGCTCCTGTACCAATTGATACACCGCACGGGGTGAAAGGGACATGGGCCTGCGCCCAAAATTGGCTTTGTCTTCAAAACCCGGATGGGCACCGATGGCGACTCCATGTTCCAATGCCAACCCAATGGTGCGGCGCATGGTGTCCTTATCCCCGGCATGGTAGCCACAGGCGATATTGGCTGAGGTGATGAGCGGCATTAAGGCGGCGTCGGCAGGATACCCTTCGCCGAGATCGCAGTTGAGGTCAACTGTGAGATTTCGGATTTCGGATTGTGGATTTCGGATTGGGCTGCCAGACATTTCAGCAATTTTTTTGAAAGATAAGGGGCGATAAAAAATCAATGTTGCACTGATTGCAACATCCCAGCTGACATCCGAAATCCGAAATCCCCAATCCGAAATCCCCAAATCCCCAATCCGAAATCGAATTATTCTGGTTCGAAACCAAGTACGATGTTAAAGTTCGCAACCCCTTTCGCAAACAGGTTCGTCACGTTGGGTTTGTCGAAGCCCAGACCGTAGTCGAAACCAAGGATACCAAACATCGGCAAGAATACCCGCAAACCCATACCCGCCGAACGTTTCAGGTCGAAGGGGTTGTAGTCGCGCAGGTTTTTCCAGGTGTTGGTTCCCTGCAAAAAGGTATGTACGTAGATCGTTGAGCTGGGGTTGAGCGACAAAGGGTAACGCAACTCCATGGTGAATTTGTTGAAGATCGGGGTTGGCGTTTGGCCGGTACCCGATGGGTCAGCGTTGTTTTCGAAGTCAGCGATTTCATAACCCCGTGAAGAAATGATATCAACCCCCTGGAAACCGAACTGCTGGTTGTTCAAACCATCACCACCCACCTGGAAGCGTTCGAAGGGCGAGGTACCAATTTTGCGGTTGTAAAAGCCCAGGATACCAATCCGCGAGGAGGTTTTGAGTACCAGTTTGCCTACGATGGTGGTGTACCAGTCTACGTCAAAACGCCATTTGTGGTATTCCAAAAAGCGGAAACGTTCATTGGCGGAAAGTTCACCGTAGTTTTTGTCTTTGTTAGCAAACAAAGAGTAAGGTGGCGTAGCCTGGATAATCAAAGAAATATTAGAACCGTCCCGTGGGAAGGTAGGATCGTTGACGGTAGAGCGCACAATGTTCTGGCGAATACTGAAGTTGTTGAAGTTACCTGTGGAGACAATTTCCCCCTGGTCGGTGCGGAACAAACCTTGAGTCCACTGATTCAGTTGCAGGGACTGGATATTGACTGTGGTGCTGGATACAAAGTTGTCATCGGGCCACTTCAAACGAGTACCTAAACTCACCGAGCCTTGCACGATGTTCAAACTTTGACTTCCACCGGAGCCATCAAAGATCGGGTAAGCAAAGCGGTTGAAAAAGCCACCCATGGTAAAAGAATTGGGTCTTTTGCCCCCCAGCCAGGGTTCAGTAAAGGATACGTTGTAGGACTGGTAAAACTGGCCGTTGGTTTGTGCCCGGATGGAAAGGCGTTGACCGTCGCCGGTAGGCAGTGGGCGCCAGGCTTCTTTGTTGAAGACGTTGCGCATCGAGAAGTTGTTGAAAGATACCCCTAAGGTACCAATCACGCGCCGGGCACCACCCCAACCTGCGGAGAGTTCCAACTGGTCGGCAGGGCGTTCTTCCACGGCGTATTCGATGTCTACGGTACCTCGCTCTGCGTTTACCGGGGTATTGATGCCCAGTTTTTCAGGGTTGAAGTAGTTGAGGGCCAAAATTTGGCGCTGCGAACGGATGATTTCAGAACGGCTGAACTTTTCGCCGGGCAAAGTGCGCAATTCGCGCCGAATAACGTGCTCGTGGGTGCGGTCGTTGCCTTTGATGATGACTTTATCGATGGTGGCCTGTGGACCTTCAAAAACGCGGAGTTCGAGGTCGATGGAGTCATTTTCAACCGATACCTCGGTAGGATCTACGTTAAAGAACAAGTATCCATTGTCCATGTACAGGGTACTCACATCACGGCCATCCTGGCTGAAGCGCAGGCGGTTTTCGAGGAGTTCGTTGTTGTACACATCGCCTTTTTTGATGGCCAGGATTTGATCCAACTGCTCATTGCCGTAAATGGAGTTCCCTTTCCAGATCAGGTTGCGGAAGTAGTAACGATTGCCTTCGTTGACTTTGATCTGGATGTGCATCTCCCCTTTGTCGTCGCGCCACATGCTGTCGCTGATGACGCGGGCGTCGCGGTAACCTACGGTATTGAAGTATTTGACGATTTCTTTTTTGTCGTCAGCGTATTCGTCGCCGATGAATTTGGATCCCGCCAGGAAGCGTTTTTTCTCCTTGGTTTTATCCATTTTTTTCAACAACTTTTTCTCTTTGACGTTGGTAACGCCGACAAAAGAAATGTCCTTGATTCTTACTTTTTCTTCCAGGTTGATGTCAAAAATCAATTTGACCGAGTTCAAACGGGCGGTATCGGCCGTCTCCTGCACATCAACGTGAGCATCCAGCCAGCCTTTCTTGATGAAGTTTTTTTCCAAACCACGAGCGGCGTTGGATTTCATATTTTCGGTCACAATCCCCCCTTTGGTGATGTGTTGGTTCACGATCTCATTGAGGGTTTCGTGTTGGCCTTTGCCTACTCCTTTGTAGCTGTACAAAGACAAACGAGGGCGCTCTTGCACCTGTATTTCGAGGAACACCACGTCGCCGATGGTTTTTTCCTTAAGGATTTGCACGTTGGTGAACAAGCGCAATTGGAGCAGTGCTTTGATGGCTTTGGGAATGCTGGGGCCGGGAATGCGGATTTTATCCCCGACTTTTAGCCCGGAAATACTGGTGATCGCATTGGCATCGCTGAATTGAGCGCCCGTGACCCGTACGCCGCCGATTTCGAAATTGGCGGGGGTAGAATAATCAACAACGGGTAGGCTGTCGCGGACTTCCTGGGCCAACAGACTCAGGGGTAACATGGCCACAGCAAGGAGCAAAATGTTGTTTCGGGTGATGCGCAAAAGCGCCTGCATACTACACTGAATGTATCTCATTAGTCCTCAGTTCTTTCTTTTTTCAATAACGAGCGCAAAAGTACGTCATTATTCCTTTTTTGCTGCATTAGGTAAAGGTTTTAAAAAATTGTCTTTAGAGCCTCCCTTTTATCGCGCAAAAAAAGATTGTTCTGAGAATAGAGGCCAAGAGGGAATCTTGGGTTGTATGCAGCTTCCTTTTTTATCAAAACTTGGCAAACCAATTGACCAAAATCACTGTCGAAGATTGAGCATAATCAATGCACTGGGTTTTTTTAACGGGTAATTTAGCGGTATCAAATCACAAAAGTCCTAATTATGAATGTCCTGGCACCCGTTAAAAGCATCATGAGCAGCCACTTGATCACTGTTGCTCCCTCTGACAAACTCAGTCTTGTCAAAGACATTTTTGACGATCACAATATCCATCACATCCCGGTAGTGCGCTACAAGGAGTTGATTGGCATCATCAGCAAAACGGACTTCATGCACTTTATGCAGGGGTTTTCGCCCAATGAAGAAGACCGTTTTATCAACTATGCAAGACTACGTTCTTACTCCGCTGAAGAAATAATGACCAAGGGTTTGGCCAAATTGAGCCCCGATGACCGCATCAATGTAGCGCTGGAAATCTTTTTGGTCAATCGTTTTCACGCCATTCCTGTGGTAGAAAATGATGAATTGATTGGTATCCTGACTACTTACGACATCATCAAAGCCCTGGCTATCGAACCAGTTTCGCCCAAACAAATATTGGACAGTCAACACCATGAGGGTGGGGTGACGGAAGGAATGGTGGGGTGAATGATGAGAGATGAGAGATGAATGATGCTACCGCAGCGTTTTTGACAATGACCTTGTCTAAGTCTCTGCGGTAGCATCATTCATCTCTCATAACTCATCATTCATCTCTCCTCTATCCAAAAATTGCAGTAAACAGATAGTAAAGTCCGCCGGACACGATAATGGTTACAGGTAGAGTAAGTACCCAGGCGGTAAGAATATTGATGAGTGTTGAGCGCTGGAGGTTCTGAGTTCCGTCCTTCGCAATCATGGTACCTGCAACTGCCGAAGAAAGTACGTGAGTAGTACTTACTGGAGCGTGATAATAGGTACTTAAGGCAATGGTTATTGAAGCGATTATTTCTGCGGTAGCACCCTGAGCATAGGTCAAGTGCGATTTTCCGATTTTTTCACCGATGGTTACCACGATCCGTTTCCAACCAATCATGGTTCCTATCCCTAAGGCTAAAGAAATTAAAACAACCACCCAGCGTGGTGCGAATTCATAATATTTGGCTAAAGATTTAACCGTAGCTTTGACTTCGGCCTTGTCGGATGAATTGAAAAATGGTCTATCGCCAGTAGTTTCGGCTAGGTACTTATTCATCCGCTGCAATTCTTTGCGTACTTGGGGGCGGCTATAATCGGGACTGGCCAATAAAACTTTCAGTTTACCCGTTGATTCCAATACTTCCTCCGCTGCTTCATTTTCGCCAACCCGCGCTAACGTAGCTTCGATTTTTCGCTCAATGTTTTGAATGGTAGACAACATTTTGCCCCCATCAAAACTGTTGTGCAAAGCGAATTGAGCTGGCAAGAAAATCATGAGGATCACCATGAACAACCCAACTCCTTTTTGTCCATCATTGTTGCCGTGGGCAAAACTTACCGTAGAGCAAGTTAAAATAAGGATTCCTCTAATCCACCAAGGTGGCGGAGTTCCTCGTTCTGGTTCCTGAAAAATGGCTTTGTTTTTGATGAGTTTGGATAAAAACCACATCAAAAATATAGCCGCAAAACAACCAAACAGCGGAGAAAACAAAAGCGAAAGGCCAATTTCCTGAGCTTTGCCCCAGTTCACACCCTCGCCGCCGTGCCGCCAAAAAAAGACAATTCCGACCCCCAGCAAAGAGCCAATCATGGTATGAGAGCTGGAACAAGGTATCCCCAAATACCAAGTGCCCAGATTCCAAAAGATGGCGGCTAAAAGCACAGCACCAACAATACTTGCGCTTTCAGCAAATGGAATATTCATCATATCGTTGACCGGGAGCAATTTAATGATCCCCGCAGCAACCCCGATGCCGCCCAAAATGACGCCAGCGAAATTACAAATTCCAGAAATGACAACAGCAACAGTAGGTTTAAGTGAATTGGTATAAATTACCGTAGCAACCGCGTTGGCTGTATCGTGAAATCCATTGACAAATTCAAAGGCTAAAACTGCAATGATAAAGGCGATCAGCAAAATGGCACCGCCAGAGCTGAGTGCAGACAGGTCAAGAACGTTCATGTGTCTGAATTAGAGGTCAATATTCAGCATACTAGTGGGGCAAAAATAAGTGTTCATTTTTTATCACCCCATTGACAGCTGGTGTACAAATTCGCCGAAAGATAGCATTAATTTTGTACGACCAAAACGGAGCTGTTTACGTTTTAGAATTATCACTCAAATATTAACCCATAATTTACATTGACCCTATGTTTCAACGCAAAACCTTGGTCATTTTTTGCTGCAAATGGTGCACAATGCTCATGTTTGCATCCGTGCTCAACGCGCAGGAAGAAAAAAGCGCAGCCTTTCGGACACCTTTACTGGAAAAAATCGCAGTGGATCCCGCACACGCTGAGGCTTTTGTTGATTACCGCTTGCGGACCGTGGAATTCGGATCGATTGTGCTGCGCGATGCCTTTGTATCGCCTTTGCGGCTGGTCGGTAGTGGCCTCAAGATTGGTTACAACCGCTTGTACTACACCCCTCAAGCCCTGAAGGAGTACAGTGCCGGGATGTTTACCGGGGTCGCCATTGATCCAGCGGCTGATTTCAACCTCTTGCTGCTCAATTTTTCGGGGCAGTACAGTTGGCAGTTTCCGGTTTTGGAAAAAAAGGGTTGGCAGGCTTATGTCGGGCCATGGGCTCAAGGTTTTGGCAATACACGTTTCGCTTTCCAAAATGTGAACAACGTTTTGGGGTATGACGCGGGTTTGGACCTGGGCGTTACGGGGCGCCTAGCTTACAAATTTAAACCCGGCCGCCGGGAGTTTATCCTGACCCAGCAGTTGAGTGTGCCCTTGATGAGTGGATTTATCCGCCCATTGTACACGTTTACGGCTCCTATCATTGGGGAAACCGATTCTGAGGTGAGCATTTTTCAAGTGGGCACGCTAAACCGCCGCTTTGGCTGGATGTACAAGGCCAGTCTGGACTTGTACCGCAACCGCAAGCGCAAAAAACAGGTCATCGAGCGTGTGCCCTACCGCATCAGCTACACCTTTCAGTACGACCAGTTCAGCAAACCCAATCCCTTGCAGTCGGCCATCCAAACCATCACCATTTCCCGAATCCTCAAATACTAATCACCATGCGCATCTATAAATCATACCCCATTCTCCTGTTGCTCGGCTTGTTCCTCAGCTTTTCGGCTTGTTCGGAGTTGCTCATTGAGCCCGACCCGACCGATAATCCCGTTGAAAATTTTGAATTGCTTTGGCGGGAAGTGAATGCCAAGTACACGTTTTTTGAGTACAAAAACATCGATTGGCAGGCGGTTTATCAGAAATACCGCCCCCAGGTCAACGAAAAAACCACGGATGAAGCCCTTTTCAACGTGCTCGGCGCCATGCTCAACGAACTGAAGGACGGGCACGTGGCCTTGATTGCACCTTTTAATGCCGCCAGCAACCGCAGTTGGTATTTCAACTACCCTCCCAATTACAATGCCAACATCATCGACCGCAATTACCTGAAGGAAAACCGCCGCATCATCCTGCCGTTTAGAACGCAGTGGCTGGCCGATAGTACGGTGGCGTACATTCGGTATTCGAGTTTTACCGATGCGGTTTCGGAGGAATCCATGACCGAGTTGTTCAACTATTACGGCAAAGCCAAAGGTTGGATCATCGACATCCGCGACAATACGGGCGGCAGCCTCGGCAATGTGGATGCCATCATGGATCGCTTTGTGGATACTGAAACCAAAGTGGGAGCAGTACAATATAAGGTAGGCCCCGAGCGAGATGCCTTCAGCAAGTTCTTTCCCTACCTGATCAAACCGGGCAGCAAGGGCAGTAAATACTTCGGCAAAATCATCGTGCTGACCAACCGCAAGGTCTACAGCGCTGCCAATTTTTTTACCTCCACCATGTCTACCCTCAATAATGTAACCATCTTGGGCGACCAAACGGGCGGCGGCGGTGGTGCACCCTACTCTGGGCAATTGCTCAATGGCTGGACGTATACCTTCTCCACCACCTTGTTGCTCACGCCCGACAATCAGCAGATTGAAAATGGGGTGGTACCGGATGTGAAAGTGGATTTGGATCCAGCGGATGAGGCGAAGGGGGTGGATAGTATTTTGGAACGGGCGATTGGGTTGTTGAGGTGAGCATTTTTTCGTAACCACGGTTACCGTAACCACGGTTACGAAAAAAACCTTATCTTTACCCCATGAAATTCTACAATCGCGACACCGAACTACAAAACTTGCGCGCCATTCAATCCGCCAGCCTCCAGGGCTCCAAAATGTCCATGATCGTTGGCCGTAGGCGCATTGGCAAAACCAGGCTCATCATCGAAAGTTTGAGTGGGACGACCTATTTGTACTTGTTTGTTGCCCGGAAAGACGAAAAACTGCTCTGTGAGGAGTTTAGCAATCAGATCAAAGAAACCCTCGGCCTCAACATCTACGGCGAGATCAGCCGTTTCAAAGATATTTTTGCACTTCTGATGGACTACGCCGAGCGGCAGCCCCTATCCTTGGTGATCGACGAATTTCAGGAATTCAACCGCATCAACCCCTCGGTATACAGCGACATGCAAAACATTTGGGACCGCAAAAAAGACCAAACCCAAATGAATCTGATCCTGAGTGGTTCGGTTTTTTCGCTGATGAAAAAAATCTTTGAAAATAGCCGCGAACCCCTCTTTGGCCGCGCCAACGAACGCCTACACATCAAACCCTTCTCGGTCAATACCCTCAAGGCCATCATGGAGGCAAATTTCCCAGCCTACACCCCGGCGGACTTGCTGGCTTTTTATGTTTTCACCGGTGGGGTGCCCAAGTATGTCGAGACCTTCGTAGATCGCCAAACCCTTTCCTATGAAGGCATGCTGAATGAAATTTTTAAGGAAAACTCCATTTTCCTGGAAGAGGGCAAAAATGTGCTCATCGAAGAGTTTGGTAAGGAATACACCACTTATTTTTCCATCTTGTCGCTCATTGCAGGTTCCAGAACGGGTCGCAATGAAATCGAAAGTTTGTTGCAAAAGGACGTAGGTGGCTACATCACCAGGCTGGAACAAGAGTACCAAATCATTCGCAAAGTGCAGCCGATGTTTGCCAAACCAGGCAGTCGAAACATTAAATACGAAATTGAAGACAAGTTCCTCAACTTCTGGTTTCGTTTCATCTACAAAAACAAGGGGGCGGTAGAGATTGGCAATTTTGACTACCTCAAATCCATCGTCCACCGCGATTTCTCCACTTTTAGCGGGCATTTTTTGGAAAAATACTTCATGGAAAAGCTGGCGCTATCGGGCGAATGGTCGGAAATTGGGTCGTACTGGGAAAGTGGCTTCCAGAACGAAATTGACATTGTAGCGCTGAATCACTTGACAAAAAAAGCGCTGCTGGTAGAGGTGAAAATGAATGCCCTGAAGTATTCGCAGAAGGTCTTGCAGGAAAAGGGGACACATTTGCAGGGACACTTAAAGGGGTTTGAGGTGGAGTTGAAGGGGATGTCTTTGGGGGAGCTGTGAGGGGCGGGATGGTTTTCAACAAAAAATTTAAAAAATATTTTTAAAAAACAATACAAAGTGCTTAAATTTAACCAGCTTAAACCCAATAACTAATTTGGGGGAAATAAGCTGATTAGAAAATCCACATTATCCCAATTATTCAAATGACCTCGAATCTCTACATCAAATGAGTATCGAAAGAATTAAACGGCTCGTAACCGAACGAGAAGGCCTGCGCCTGGAATTCAAAGAGGCTAGTAAAACTTTACCTGGTAATCTCTTTGAAACCATCTGCTCCATGCTCAATCGTGAAGGTGGAGATATTCTTTTGGGCGTAAATGATGCTGGAAGCATCACAGGGGTAAATCCTGCTCAGATTGATGCAATGACCAGGGATTTGGTGAATTTATCAAATAACCCTCAAAAGCTCGATCCTCCCTTTATTCTTTTTCCAGAAAAATATGAAATCAAAGGGAATTGGATTATTCATCTGCAAGTACCTTCCAGTTCACAGGTACATAAAACGGCACAAACTGTATTTGATCGTAGTCAAGATGGGGATTTTAGGTTGATACACCCGCAACAGATTGCCGATTTATACAACCGCAAACGCAACCATTACAGTGAAGGGACTATCTATCCTGCCTTGCGATTTGAGGATTTTAATCTGGCCTTGTTTCCTAAAGTAAAAAACCTGATTCGTAGCCTCAACTCTAGTCATCCTTGGCTATCTCTTTCCAATGAGAAGCTGCTTGAAATAGCTGGTTTATGGAAAAAAGATTATCAATCTGGTCAGGAAGGATATACGTTGGCGGCGGCATTGCTATTTGGCAAAGATGAAGTGATTCAACAAATTTTACCTCATTATAAGATTGATGCACTGCTTAGAATCCAAAACACCGATCGATACGATGATCGAGCTTATATCCAAACCAATTTAATTGAGGCGTATGAGGCATTGATGGCATTTGTGGTCAAGCACTTACCTGACAAATTTTATATAGAAGGAGTACAGCGCATAAGTCTTCGTAACAAGATTTTCCGAGAAATTGTAGCCAATCTCATTGTGCATAGGGAGTATTTACAAGCCTTCCCTTGCACTTTTGTCATTTATAAAGACAGAATAGAAGCGACCAACGCAAACAATCCACATGGTCAAGGCCCAATTGACCCCAATAATTTTGTTCCGTTTCCGAAAAACCCATCCATTGCCAAATTTTTTATTCAATTGGGCTTGGTAGAAGAATTAGGATCGGGGCTGCTTAACGTGAACAGGTACATAAGTCAATATGCCAAAGATGGAATAGTTCAGTTTCTGGAAGGAAATCCTTTTGTTACTATTGTGCGTGATTATGCTTCGGATAAAGTGGTGATGGATACAAATGGCGCTGTAAATGGCGCTGTAAATGGCGCTGTAAATGGCGCTGTAAATGGCGCTGTAAAAGAGGTACTAGTACAAGTTATAAACACTATTATTAGTAATCAAGGCGAAGCAACTCTACACGACCTCATGGGAGCAGTCGGAAAATCTCGTAGAATGGTTCAACGATATATTCAAATGCTAAAAACGCTAAATTTAGTGGAATTTCATGGGGTAGCCAAAACTGGTAAGTATGTACTAACAGATAACTTGAAACAGCAATTGAAAAATAAGCAATCTTGATGAAATATTCTACCAAATGGAGGTTTTAAACATTAAAAATCAATAAAATGGGCTACCACGTACAATTAATTTCTAAAACGAGAGATGAAAAAAAGCAATTCAAGATTTGGATCTGCACTCAAAGTAAGGGACCGTATCATTTAAGCTATAACTTCGCTAAGTTCCAATCCCGGGATTTTAAAAACAATGAACTTGGTCAAATAGAAAAAATACTCAGCCTTGATTTGCAAATCTTTAGAAATTACCCAGCTAACTATCTTCCAAATGTAGGTGAGTTAGAATATCAGCTTTATTTGGCGGAAGAAGCAGGAGATAGCCAGCGAATAGCTGAACTAAAGATGCAAATTGAAACCACGAATGAAGAATGGGAACAAAATTATGATCAAATCAATGAGGGCTGGACTAAAGTAACTGATTTAAGGAAGGTGGTTTTAGCCTTGATCGAAAAAATCACTCAAATGCCTGATTTTGGGCGATTCATTCAAGTAGAGCACGGTTGGGACTACCATTGGGGTGATTATTTTTCACTCACACCCAAAGTTCAGACACAAGACTCTCACATTATGGACGATCTACAAATAATATTGTCCGAATTGGATTGCTATGAACTTGAAGGAGAGCAATATGCCGCATTCATTGGTGGGTAGCCCCCCTACTTCTTCCGTTCCGTCACAAACACCACCAACTCCCTCAGCGCCGTCCGCGACTCCGACTCCGGGAACCCCTCCAAAATCTCAAACGCCTCCTGCCGAAACTTCAGCATGACCTGCTCGGTGTACTGAATGCCGCCGCTTTGGCGTACGAAGTCAATCACTTCTTTGACCTTTTCAGGATTTTCGTTGTGGCGGCGTACCAGGCCGATGATGTGGCGGCGGGTGCTGGCATCAGCCTGATTGAGCGCGTAGATCAGCGGCAGGGTCATCTTTTTTTCCTTGATGTCGATGCCGAGGGGTTTGCCCACATCGTCGGTACCAAAGTCGAAGAGGTCGTCTTTGATTTGGAAAGCGAGACCAATTTTTTCCCCAAAAATACGCATGCGTTCGATGGCGTCATCGTCGGTGGTAGTAGAGGCAGCGCCCGCTTCGCAGGCCGATGAGATCAACGAAGCCGTTTTTTGGCGGATGATTTCGTAATAAATTTCTTCCTTGATGTCGAGGCGGCGGGCTTTTTCAATTTGCAGAAGTTCACCTTCGCTCATGGCTTTGACCGCATTGGAGACAATTTCCAGCACTCGAAATTGTTGGTTGCGGACGGCCAGTAGCAGGCCCTGCGACAACAGGAAGTCACCCACCAGCACCGCAATTTTGTTTTTCCACAGCGCATTCACCGAAAAAAAGCTCCGGCGCTCCATCGAATCGTCCACCACATCGTCGTGTACGAGGGTGGCCGTGTGCAGGAGTTCGATCAGGGAAGCCGCTACGAAAGTGGGTTCACCGATTTCGCCACAGACCTTGGCAGCCAAAAATACAAACATGGGCCGCACCTGCTTGCCTTTGCGCCGCACGATGTAATAGGTGATCTTATCCAGCAGCGGAACCGAGCTGCGCATGGATTGTTTGAAGTGTTGCTCAAACTTGATAAGTTCCTGATCGATTGGCTTCTTGATGGTATCCAGCGACATATCCCAAAGTACGGAAGGTAAAGTACTGGGCCAAAGGTAAGCAAAAGCGGGAAGAGTGCAAGGATAATGCCGTTGATAACAATTTTGGCGTAAAAAACTCTCCCGAAACCTAGCATTTCCCCTCAAAGCTGCCTAGTTTTGCCCCGCTAAGCAATGAGGAACAAAATAAAGTTTCTGTTGTTAAGTGACGTACCGTCAAGGAACGAGAAATAAATAAATCCCGACATTTGCACCACCGATGAAAGTCACCGAGTACTTCGAAAAAGCGCAGGGGCAAACCCTCATTTCTTTTGAAATTCTTCCACCGCTCAAGGGCGGGAGCATGCAGGACATCTTCAAAGGGCTGGATCCACTCATGGAATTCAAACCCCCCTTTATCGACGTGACCTACCACCGCGAAGAATTTGTCTACAAGCAGAACCCAGCGGGTTTTTACGAAAAAGTCGCCATCCGCAAACGCCCCGGCACCGTAGGCATTTGTGCAGCGATCATGAACCGCTATGGCGTAGATGCAGTGCCGCACCTGCTTTGTGGTGGCTTTACGCGTGAGCAAACCGAAGACGCGCTCATTGACCTCAATTTCCTCAATGTGCAAAACGTACTCGCCTTGCGTGGGGATGCACGGCAATTCGACACCAAGTTTGAAGCCGAACCCGGGGGCCATGAATATTCCCTGGAGTTGGTCAAACAAATTGACGACATGAACCATGGTAAGTACCTCGATACCAACATCGAAAATGGGCAACGCACCAATTTTTGCATCGGTATTGCCGGGTACCCCGAAAAACATTTTGAGGCACCCAACATCGAATCTGACCTCGCCTGGATCAAAGCCAAGGTAGATGCCGGCGCCAATTACATCGTCACCCAGATGTTTTTTGACAACAAGCACTACTTTGATTATGTGGCCAGTTGTCGGGCGGCGGGGATCAATATTCCCATCGTTCCGGGCCTAAAACCGATCACCAAGCAATACCAATTGAGTTCCATTCCACGGCACTTCTTCATTGATTTGCCCGAGGCATTGGTGAAAGAGTTCTCCAAGGCTGAAACGCCCGAAGCTCGTCGACAGGTGGGCTTGGAATGGTGTGCGGCGCAGTCCAAAGAACTCAAAGCCGCCGGAGTGCCTTGTTTGCACTACTACACAATGGGCGATGCCCCTACCATTCGGAAGATTGTAGAGAGTGTGTATTGAGCCAAAAAAGGAAAATAACTGTCATTTCTGATATTTAGCCACGAAGACACTAAGAAACAAAGTAAAAAATGCTTTGCTTAGTGTCTTCGCTGTTTATGGCAATAATAAAACCAACTTTCGTATGAGACCACTTCTCCTCCTCCTGTGTTTTTTCAGCCTTCTCCAGGTTTCACAGGCACAGTTACAATCTCCCGACCAGTTTCTGCCCCACAAATGGGGTGAACATTTTACCCCCCACGAAATGCAGGTCAGTTATTACCAGCACGTAGCGGCCAACAGCAAAAACATCATCCTGCAGCCCTACGGCTACACCAATCAAAAACGCCCACTTCAACTGGCGTTCATTTCTACCGAAGCCAATTTGGCCAAACTGGAAGCCATCCGCCAAAACAACTTGCGCCGGGCAGGCTTGCTGGAAGGCAACACCGATTCTAGTCTGGACAACCTCAGCATCATCTGGTTGAGCTACTCCGTACACGGCAACGAAGCCGCCGGGGCGGAAAGTTGCTTAAAAGTGGTGTACGAATTGGTCAATCCCCAAAACCGCAACACCAAAGATTGGCTCAACAATACCCTGATCATCATCGATCCCTGCATCAACCCGGACGGCAACTCGCGTTACACCCACTGGTACCGCAACGTAGTGGGCACTACCCCCAACGTGAGCCCCAACGCCCGCGAGCACCAGGAGCCCTGGCCAGGTGGCCGGGTCAACCACTACAACTTTGACCTCAACCGCGACTGGGCCTGGCAAACCCAAACGGAAACCCGCCAACGCCTCGTCAAATACAACGAGTGGATGCCCCAGGTACACGTCGACGTACACGAACAAGGCGCCAATAACCCATATTACTTTGCGCCCGCAGCCCAGCCCTACCACCGCTACCTCACCCAGTGGCAGCGCGATTTTCAGGTGCAAATTGGCAAAAACAACGCCAAATACTTTGACCAGGAAGGTTGGTTGTATTTCACCAAAGAGGTATTTGACCTGCTGTATCCCAGCTATGGCGACACTTATCCGATGTACAATGGCGCCATCGGTATGACTTACGAGCAAGGCGGCATTGGTGCTGGCCTGGCCATGACTTTGCGCAACGGCGACACCCTGACCTTGAAGGATCGGGTAATGCACCATTACACATCTTCTTTGGCTACGATTGAAACGGCCTCAAAAAATACCACCCAGTTGAACAAAAACTTTGCCGACTTCTTCCAGCGGGCTCGTACCAATCCTCCGGGGCAGTACAAAAGTTTTGTGATCAAAGGAACCAACGCCAAAGAGCGGATCAAAACCTTCTGCGAATTGCTCGACCGCAACCACGTCAAATACGGCAAGGCGGGCAAAACCAGCAGCTTGAGTGCCTACGATTACCAGACGGGCAAAAACATTACGCTGAAAGTAGAGCCCAATGACCTTGTAATAAGTGCCTATCAGGCCCGTGGCACCATGGCTCAAATCCTGCTGGAGCCAGCCGCTGAATTGGTCGACTCGCTCACTTATGACATCACCGCCTGGGCGCTGCCCTATGCCCACGGCCTGGAAGCTTACGCCAGCACCCAACGCCTGGATCCCGACGGCAATTACACGTTTACTACGAACGCCATTCCCGCCAACGCCAAACCTTATGCCTACCTGGCTACCTGGCGCAGCAGCACCAACGTCAAGTTTTTGGCCGCCATTTTGAAAAAAGGGGTGAAGGTGCGGTATGCTCAGGAGCCTTTTAGTGTGGAAGGCAAAAGTTACGGGCGGGGCACCCTGGTGATTACGGAAGGGGACAACCGCAAAATGTCGCCAGCCTACCGCCAGATTGTGGAAGCAGCGGCTCGCCAGTTCGACCAGGAATTGAGCAGCGTGAGTACGGGTTTTGCCGACAGTGGTAGCGATTTTGGTTCTAGCAACTACACGTTCATCCAACGCCCCGAAGTGGCCATTTTGAGCGGGGATCAAACCTCCAACAATGAATTTGGCCAGGTTTGGTATTATTTTGACCAGGAGTTGCAATACCCACATACCGTGCTGGATGCCAATCGCCTGGATCGCCTCGACCTAAGCGCTTACAACACCCTCATCATGCCCGAAGGCCGTTACCGTTTGACGGATGCGGTGTTGGAAAAAATCAACACCTGGGTCAGCGCGGGTGGCCGTTTGATTGCTATCGGGGATGCCCTGGGCAGTTTGCAAGAACGCAAAGGTTTTGCCCTGACCCGTTTTGCCAATGAGGACGACAAGAAAAAAGCCGAACGCGCTGCAGACGAAGCCACCCTGGCTGCCCGTTTCTTGGATCACGCTGGCGAAGAACGTCGCTCCCAAAGCAGCAACATCCCTGGCGCGATTTTTAAGGTGAAAATTGACAATACCCATCCGCTGGGTTTTGGTTTATCTGATACTTATTTTTCCCTCAAAACCAATGATCTGGCGTATCAACCACTCAAAGGGGCTGCCAACGTGGGTACCATGGGGAGTCAGTTGATGGTTTCGGGTTTTGCGGGGGCAAAAGCGAAGGAAAAACAAAAAAATACCGTCGTGTTTGCACAGGAGCAAAAGGGTGCAGGTGCCGTGGTGTACCTGGTGGACAACCCGCTGTTCCGTGCTTTCTGGGAGAATGGAAAGCTGGTGATGGGGAATGCGGTGTTTATGCGGTAAAAAAGAGGATTTTGGGCGGCTTCGCCGCTTATTTTTTTTACCATCTAAGACATCTAAGAAACATCTCAGGGGCAATAATCCTGAGGTGTCTCTTAGATGTCTTAGATGGTTCAATTGAAAATGTCTAATTGGTGAAGTAGAGATTTTATGTGCGGCTTCGCCGCTTGTTTTTTCACCATCTAAGACATCTAAGAAACATCTCAGGGGCAATAATCCTGAGGTATCTCTTAGATGTCTTAGATGGTTCATTTAAAAATGTCTAATTGGTATTTGGGTACCTAGTGCAGGAACACCTTCTCCGTTCCCATCCAATTCCCCGCCGCCAATTGCACGATGTAAATCCCCGGCAGGATATTGTCTTTTAATCTCAGCGTACTCTGCTGCGCACCCGCCATCTGCAAGCCCAGGCTCTGCTCCTGCAACACCTGCCCGGTTATGCCCACGACCCGCAACTGTACACCGCTACTTTCCGGCAATTCATATTGCATGCGCAATTCCCGAGGCGCAGTGCTAACTTTAAGTGTAAGTCGCCGCGTTTGGACGGCATTGGTGCTTGTACTTACTGAACACTGAAGTCCTAAGCCTGGCAGTCGATTGAATTTCCGGCCCATCACATTGTCTACCTCTGCGCTATCGATGCACAACCAACTTTCGAGCACCGTGGCATAAATCTGCCGAAAATCAGTAGAGAACTTCAGGTTTCCGTCGCGATCCAAGTCTTTCAGATTGGGGCTTTGGCCTACAAAACCATTGCCATTCAAACCTGGGCCAAACAACATCAAGGGGGCGGCGGCACCATGATCCGTACCTTGTGAAGCATTCTGCTCGGGGCGGCGGCCAAATTCGGAAATGGTCATCGACAAGACCTTATCCGCCCAGCCTCCGGCTTGTAAATCCTGATAAAAAAGGCTCACCGATTGTGCGATGTTTTCGAGCAAGGCCGGATGATTCTGGTTTTGGTCGGCGTGATTGTCAAAACCGTCCAGAGTGACCATGTACAAGCGGGTGCCCAGTCCACCTTTAATCAAACGAGCTACCAGGGCCAGTTGTGCGCCCAGATTAGCGGGGTATTGCACGGTGTTTTTCCCTGCTTTGTAAGCCGTTTCAATGCCTTGAGCGTAAGTAAAAGTCGCATTTGTGAGGGTGCGCAGGTAAGTCAACTGTTCGCCATAATAACAGTCCGGCACGTCGGTAGGATCGTACAAGCGGCCATTTAAGGCAATTCTGGCCAATTCCTCCGGGTCGTTCACCACTACCGCCATGTTGTCATTTTTGGTATTGGTAAAGGCCAGGTTGCCCGCACCACCGATTTGAATGGCCGGGGGCATTTTGGGTGGCTTGGTCAAGTAATCCGGGTTGACATCCTCCAACCAACGGCCCAGCCAACCACTGGTTTCTAGGACTTGTGTATCGCTGCTTGTTGCCCAAATGTCGGAAGAGCGGAAATGCGAGAGGTTTTGCTCCGGGTAGCCCACGCTGTGTACCACTTTCATATCGCCATCCTTCCACATTTTTTCCAGTGCGCCCATGCGGCTTTGGATGCCAAAGGAGGGATTGAGGTTGATGATCTGATTGTTGGGAATGGCGATTCCGGGGCGCAGGGTTCGGTAGGTGCTGTAATCAAACACCGGGATGATCGTATTGAGGCCATCATTGCCTCCCTTGAGGCGAATGAGCACCAAAATGCGGTCACCTTCCATGGCGCTGATCAGGGCGGCCAGTTTGGAACTGGCCAACGCCGTAATCGGGCTGCCACCCAGCAGTATAGAGCCAGCGCCACTCAGTCCCAACATGCGTAAGAAGGTGCGGCGGTTCCAGGCTTCGTGAGAAAGGGCATGCGCTTGTGGATCGTTTAGCGAAATGCCTTTTTTATGATTGAGCATGTAATTCAATTTAGAGGAAAACTTAGGTCAATTGAAACTCGGGCAAACGCGAAATATGCTGGATCAACAAGGCCACTTGTGCGGGTACGTATTCCCAATCCAGGTTCCAGGAACCGCTGGCGTAATAGTTCTCGGGTACTTCCCATTTGAAGGTTTTGATCGCCGATTCGTAGTCTGCTTGACGGAACAGCCCTCGGGGCAACCAAAAATCCACAATGGCTCGGGCCGTGATTACTGGATCGTTGTGTTTGGGACTGAGCGCTTTGGCCAGTGCGCGGTAAGCTTCCGGTTCGGCATTGTACAAACCATACAGGCCTAAATCCATGGAGGCCCAGCGCCCGGTCAGGGTTGCGCTGGTCACCCAGCTGCGGTTGCCTGGCCAGCCCGCAACGTCGACGGGTTGGAAAATTTGTTGGCCCAACTCGCCT
The DNA here is from genome assembly GCA_027488855.1 of Saprospiraceae bacterium. Lineage (GTDB taxonomy): Bacteria > Bacteroidota > Bacteroidia > Chitinophagales > Saprospiraceae > Haliscomenobacter. Next base: position 5,484 of record JAIYAV010000413.1, on the reverse strand, counting down.
GCTAAATACACTACTCCCAGCGTAGTTTCTTGTGCTTCAAAAGCGAAACCACCTTGCCGGAAAAAGCCTACCAATAGGTCGAGGGGGCTTTTGATGATGCTACCAATGACTTCCTCATCAAAAAAATGTTCACTTTTGAGCAGTTGGCGGAAGACCGGGGCGATTTGGAACTTGTTGTCGCGGAAGGTTTTGGCCAAGCCTGCCACAATGGTTTCATCGGCCTCCGGGTGTACAAAATGGCGGTAAATTTTGCGGCAAATGTAGGTCGAGATTTGTACGGCCCGTTCCTGAAAGAGCAGGTCATGGAGGGTATCGTAATTGAAGGCGGCCGTTTTGCCAAAAATGGTTTTGTTGCCCGGATCAAAACCCAGATTCGTGAATCCAATCGGGGCACAAATGAAGGTAAAGCCATTCCAACCAGTCAGTGCCCGGGCGGTTTCCACGATGTCTTGCTGGGTATAGCCATTGTCGCGCCCCAGGGTAAACAATTCGTACAACTCGCGGGCATAGTTTTCATTGGGAGAAAAGCGGTTGTTTTGTACCCCGTTCAAATAAATCAACATCGCGGGGGTGGTGCCAATGGTTTTGACAAAAGCTTTGAAATCACCCAGGCAAAATTGCTGCAGGATTTTATGGTAGGCGTACATGTAGGAAGGGCACGCATAAATTTCAGCTTGGGTTACAAAGTGGTTGTGCCAAAACAGCGCCAGTTTTTCCCGAAATCCATTTTTGTACATGTCGCGCATCCAGCGGGTGGTCCACTCGATGTACTGCGGACCAATTTCCTGGTCAAAGTTTTTATAATCGTCGTACTTCTGATTGGCCCAGCTTGGCGCTGGAGGTAGGGCGAGGTTGAAGGCACTATTGATCAGTTCATCCACCAATTCGGCGGGTTTGCGCTTGAGCGCTGCTTCGATTTCAGCGGGTTTGGCCCCAAAACCCATGCGGCGAAACAGGTGCTGCGCCCGATGGCGATCCCAGGGTTTGGACGCGCTGGGAGCATAAACACTCAGGGTTCCCACGGCACAATTGACAAGGGTATTCATAGGCAATAGGTTGGTACTTAGGAACGGGTTCAGAATAAAGTAACAATTTGACTGGACTCTTTTTTGATTTTGCTGCGTTGCTCCTCTGTTGTATAGTTCACTATGCGCCTTCCTCGCGCCTTGCCAAATCAAAAAATAGCCGACTCAATTTTGTTACTTTATTCTCAACCCGTTCCTTCATGAAAACTAATAAGTATCGTGGAGTATTTTACAGGAATTTATTTTGTCGAGCTAAAAAATCAGACGAGTTTACTTTATAAAAAGTTACAAAGACCATTTTATTTTTAAGAATGCTTTATAGGCTAAAAAGGCTATCCCACAATCAATTCAGTGGGATAGCCTTTTCTGATTAGTTTTTCTTCGCTTCTTTCGCCGCCTTCTCTTTCGCTTTCATCTCCATTGCCTTCACTTTTTCGGCTTCTCTTTTGGCGTCTTCCTTTTCTTTAGCGGCATCTTCCTTGGCTTTCTCCTTTTCCTTCGCGGCTAAGGCCTTGGCTTTTGCTGCCTCTTTTTTCGCCTTTTCTTTGGCTTTTGCCGCTTCTTTTTTCGCCTTTTCTTTTTCTTTAGCAGTTAATGCTTTGTTCTTTGCCGCATCTTTCGCTGCGTCCGCCTTGGCTTTGGCTGCGTCTTTCGCTGCGTCGGCTTTGGCTTTGGCGGCATCTTCTTTTTCTTCCGCAGCTAATTTTGCGGCGGCTTCTTTTTCTTTGGCAGCAGCGGCTTTGGCGTCAGCCGCTTCTTTTGCTGCTTCTTTTTTCTCTTTTTCACTCATTCCACTTTGTGCTTGTGCCTGGAATTGAAAGGCAACAAAACAAAGCACTAAAAGCAATAGTAACTTTTTCATCGCAAGATGTTTTATGGTTATTAGGATGATACAATGACGAGTTAAATATAGAAAAAATTGTCAAACAAGAGACTAGTCTTGTGGATAGCTTTCCGAAACTTGTTTCGCAAACGCCAGCAGTTCCGCTTCTTGGAGTTTCCCCGCCATAAACTGCAGACCTACGGGCAGGCCCGATTCGTGGGTGCCTACGGGCAGGGCAATGCCGGGAATGCCGACCATATTGGCTTGCACCGTAAAAATATCCGCGAGGTACATCGCCACCGGATCTTCCAGCGATTCCCCGAGGTTCCAGGCTGGAGTTGGCGCAGCGGGCATCAACAGGAAGTCGTATTCTGCAAAAATGGCGTCGGTTTGTTCAGTGATGAGGCGGCGGACTTTCTGCGCTTTGGTATAATACGCGTCGTAATAACCCGAGCTCAGTACAAAAGCGCCCAACATGATCCGGCGTTTGACTTCTTGTCCAAACCCTTCGGAACGGGATTTTTTGTAGGTTTCCTCCAAAGTTTTGGCATTGGGGCTGCGGTAACCAAAGCGGATGCCATCGTAACGCGACAGGTTCGAAGATGCTTCGGCAGTGGTCAAAACGTAATAGGCCGGAATGATGTAATCGAGGTAATCAAAAGGTACACTTTCGACGGTGTGTCCCTGGGCTTTGAGCCATTCGATCATGCGCAGGCACTGGGCCTGGATGCCTGAATCCAGTTTGGGATGGTGTACCGCTGTATCAAAATAGGCCACTTTAACCGGGCCTTTGGCATTCAACAACTGACTATAAGCTGGAACGGCGCTTTGGCTGCTGGTTCCATCAAATTCATCCTGACCCGCGATGATTTCCAGGGTCAGGGCGATGTCCTGTACGTTGTGTGCCAAAATACCGATCTGATCAAAGGAAGATCCGTAAGCCAGCAGCCCATGCCGGGAAATCCGGCCATAAGTTGGTTTCATACCAATGACCCCGCACAGTGCAGCGGGTTGGCGCACGGAGCCCCCAGTATCGGAACCCAAGGCCAACAGGCAGGTGTCGGCTTGTACCGAAACCGCCGAGCCACCCGAAGAACCGCCGGGTACTTTGGTCGGATCAGCCGCGTTGCGCACCGGGCCGTAATAAGAGGTTTCGTTGGTGGAGCCCATTGCAAATTCGTCGCAGTTGGTGCGTCCAATGATGATGGCGTCTTCGGCGAGGAGGCGTTCGACAGCAGTGGCCGAAAACAGGGATTGGAACCCGCTCAAGATTTTGGAACCCGCTGTAACGGTATGGCCTTGGTAACAAATCACGTCTTTGATGGACACAATTGCGCCGAACAGCCGGCCTACTTGCGCCGGGGTATCGCGGTATTTTTGGTCCAATTGCCGGGCTTTTTCCAGGGCTTCTTCGGCGAATACTTCCACATAAATATTGAGGGCACGATTTTCCTCAATTTTATGCAGGTAATACTCTACCAGGTCTACCAAGGTAGAGGTTCCGCTCTGGATGGCGTCTTGAACTTGGGTAAGCGTTGAAAAGCGCGGCATGTTGCTGTTGAAAGTTGGTTTCGGGAGGCAAAAGTACCCGTTTTTACAGGAAATTCTTAATTAAAGACATTGAAACCCTAAATTTGACCTCTTCATCACTACAAATACCATTGCTGCCTTGGAATATTGAATTTGTGCGGGTGAAGTGATGGCTCGACGGAAGTAAACATTCCTTGCTGAAGTATAATTTCTTAGGTGAAATCTTAGGTGTCTTTAGTTTCTTAGGTGGTGAAAGAAATGCTGCGCAGGTTTTTCTTTTTTCACCACCTAAGAAACTAAAGACACCTAAGGTTTCACCTAAGGCCAATAAATTTTAGTCGCCTAGCTATGCTAAACCGATTGTTAAGTCTTCAAATCCTGGTTTTATCCCTTGCCCTGTGCATCAGCGCCTGCCAGCCCAAGCCGCAGGTGCAACGCGCATTTTACCACTGGCAAACCAATTTGTCGCTCAGCCCTGCCGAGCTAAAAAGCTTACAAAAGCTACAAGTTTCGAGATTGTACGCCAAGTTTTTTGATGTAGACTGGGACGAAGTTCAAGGCCAAATCGTTCCCCTGGCCAGCATTCAAATCGACACCGCCGGGCTCCGACAGATGGAATTAATCCCGGTCATTTACATCACCAATCGCACCTGGGATCATGTGGAAAGTGAGGCGCAATTGGAGACTTTGGTACAAAGGATCATTGCTAAAATAGATGCCTTGGCACAGCCCTTAGGCAAGCTAACCCTCCCTGAAATTCAAATTGATTGCGACTGGACAGCCAGCAGCCGCAGAGTCTATTTTATTTTTTTGGAAAAACTGAGCAAAAAACTGGCACAGCGCAAGAGCCGTGTTTCCGCCACCATCCGTTTGCACCAATACAAATACCCCCAACGTACGGGCATTCCACCCGTAGCCAGCGGTACACTTATGCTTTACAATGTGGGGGATCTGGAAAGTTGGGAGGAAGAGAATTCCATTTTTTCTAAATCAGTAGTTGAGGCTTATGCCCCTTTTCCAAAGTATGCCTTGCCGCTGGACGTGGTGCTGCCAGCCTTTAGTTGGGGCGTATTGTTTCGGGAAGGGGAGATGATCCGATTGTTGAATGAGTTGAGCGTAGAAGACTTAAGCGGAGATGCCCGTTTTGAGCAGATTGCGCCACAGCGATTTCGCGTACAACAAAGCACTTATCTCAATGGGCATTATTTGTACCAGGGCGATTTGTTGCGGATTGAGACCTGCGGGTATGCCGAGTTGTTGGCTGCGGCGCGGTTTGCGCGGAAGCATTTGCCAGTTTCTGGGTTGCATTGGGTAGCGATTTACCATTGGTATCCTGGCTTAAGCACAAAAATCAAGACGGAAGAGTTGGGGGATGTTTTTGCGGTTTTTTAGGAAATGAGTCTGAAGAAATGTTAGCCACTAGCAAAAAATTACCCGCTAGTTTAAGTCTTCCCCATTCACTTCCAAAGCGAACTGCCGGTTCAATGTCTCTAACTTAAACCGTTATTTTCGCGTTTGACGCATGCGCATGCACCATATTTTAAAAAAGATGAAAAATGGATCCCCAAAGTGAACCGCTAAAGAAAAAACATTTGTTTTTATTTTTACAATCAACGACATTTATTTTATTTTACACAAAAAGATAAATGCCTAAAAAGCCGTCCAAGCCGCATGATGAATTTTTCAAGGCCACTTTTGGTCGATTGGAAATCGCGCTTGATTATGTGCAGAAGATGCTGCCAGCAGATTTAGTGGAGGAATTGGATACCAGTAAGTTGACCCGAGTCAATGGTTCTTTTGTATCAAAGGCACTGCAAGAGTATTTTTCTGACCTGATCTTTGAGCTACCCTTTAAAAGGAAGGATTTGGGATGCACCATCTGCTTGCTCTTTGAACACAAGAGCGAAGTGCCCACCCATCCGCATCTTCAACTTTTGCGCTACATCTTGGATGGTATGGAAGAGCAATTGAAACAAAAAAAGAAGCTTTCACCCATCATACCCATTATCATCTATCAGGGCAAGAAGCGCTGGAAAGTACGCGATTTATCCAGGTATTTTGGCAAATCCATTCCTGAAAGCCTGCTGCGCTACCTACCACGATTCG
>JAIYAV010000215.1 GCA_027488855.1 Saprospiraceae bacterium | reverse complement strand
ACGACATAATTTTCACAAAGAAAACACAAAGAGGCACAGAGGACACAAAGTTAGACGTAGACGACGCTTCGCTTTGTGTCCTTTGTGTCCTCTTTTTTTCCTTTGTGATAAAAAAATGTCGCTTTGGTAGTCTTTCCGAAAAAATTCGGGATAACTCATGTTCACCTTATTTCGGCTCATTCAAATCCCACAAATTCCCGTACAAATCCTCAAATACCGCCACCGTGCCGTACACTTCCTCCACCGGCTCCCGTACAAAGCGAATGTCCTCACTTTGATAATGCCGATAATCCCGCCAAAAATCATCGGTGTGCAGGAATAAAAAGACTCGGCCTCCGGTCTGGTTGCCAATGCGGCTGCGCTGTTCTTCGCCGACCCCTTTGGCCAATAAAAGGCAGCATTCTCCTTGCCCTTGGGGAGCCACCATCACCCAGCGTTTGGTCTCACTTAGTGGCGTGTCTTCCAGGAGTTGAAAGCCCAGTTTTTGGGTGTAAAAGGCGATAGCCTCGTCGTAGTCGTCAACCACCAGAGCGATGTGGGCGATGCGTTGGTTCATGTTTGTTTTTGGGGTAAAAATAATGGCAATGGCGGATAAGGCACGGAAATATCTTGCCAAGACCTGGTTTTATGATGAAGTTTGAGCGACATACTCCCGAGGCGAAACCCCCGTCACTTTTTTAAACGCCCGGTTGAAAGTGGCCTTGGAGTTAAATCCACTTTCCAGGCCAATCCCCAATAGCGAAAGGTGCGCCACGGCAGGATCAGCCATCAGGCTTTTTACCGCTTCGACCCGGTAGGTATTGACATAATCGTTGAAGTTTTTTTCAAAAACCCGATTGATGACGGCGGAGAGGACCGAGGAATTGGTGCCCAGTCGACGCGCCAAATCGGCGAGTGCCAGCTCTGGTTCCAGGTACATTTTTTCAGTCTCCATCAAGCGGGTCAATTGTGCTTGCCAGTGTTGCAGTTCTGCTTCACTGAGCTTGTCGGTTTTGGCCACCTCTGGATTCGGGGTATTTTGAGTGGATGGCTCAAAGACCAGTTGGCGGGGTTGGGTTTGGGTATAGCCTGCAATACTGAGGTAATAAATCAATCCGGCATTGAACAGTTCATCCCACCAGTCGTGCCAAAAATCCAGGTTCAGCCACAGGTCGATCAAGGTCATGCTCCAACCAATGACACTGGACAAAAAATAGGCCAGCAAAAAATTGCGAAACCAGTCAAAACTCAACAACTCCGGGTTAGAGAATTGGGTAGGCGACCAGGATCGGTATTGACGGTACAACTGGTAGGCCCAGTAAAAATACAAGGCAGTCAGTGTGAAAGACAAAATAGCTTCCAGGTGTGGGATTCCCCAGGGGGAGTGCACCTCGGTTTTCCACCATTCCACAAAATTGCCCCCCTGGGAAAACACAAGCACGTGATAGACAATGAAGAGGGCAAATGGTGCCGCATGCCACAAATCCTGCCAACGCGGTTGCCAGTGCGTATTGAATTGGCTTTTTAGGTAAAACCAGCTCAAGGCGGGGATCAATAAATTAAAGTTCCGGGGAAAAAACTCCAGGGTAGTCCATAAGATGTCAATCCCGGCAAAGCCCAGCATGTACTCCCAAATCTCGAACGTGAATGCGGCGATCAAAACGCCAAATAGCCCGTCCGACCAGCGGCCATGCCGCCAAGCCCTGAGCCAAAACATGCCTGCGTAAATCCAACCCTGGATAAAAGCAAAAAGCAATGGGGTGGAATACAGGTTGAAATTGAATTGCATGTGGGTAGCTTATATCCGAATCAAATAAAGGTTCTTTTCTTGGTCTATGGTCAGGATTAAAGATTCCTTGACCCGCTTGCCTTCCCAGTAGGGTGCTTCACAAAGGTACAACTTGGTGCCCACTGGGTAACTTACCCGATAAACACTACTCCAATTCAGCTTCCGGCTAAAGCCTACATTGAAATTTTGTTCGTCGCCGGGGATTTCAGCGCGGACGTAGACTTGTTTGCCGATCATTGATTTACCCGCTACTTTGAAGGTGACCATGTCTAAACCTGATTTTTGTGCAAAGGTTTCCACTTCAGGTTGTTCTTTGATTTTTTCCAGGCGGTAAATTTCTTCATATTTTTCAGCCCAGGCCGCATCCAGCCATTGTTGGTGGCTGATCTCATAGGTTTTTCCCAGGTTGATTTTTTGGCCTGCATCGGCATCGGTGATTACCCGGATAAGTTGCCATTTGGCTTGTCGTTTTTCATAAATGCGCGTACCTGCTGGCATGTTTACGGCATGGCTGCTGAGCCCTCCGAGGTGGTAGCCGTAGCCGCTAGCTTTGGTTTGGGCGTAATCGAAGTAGCGGATATCGATGACTTTGGTGCTCAGCCCCGGATTCGCCAGGGTGAAGCTGACCCTAACCGGGTTGCTGGTACTTTGAGCAGCAAGCTGAATGCTGAAAAAAAGCAGGGCGCATTGCGCAAAAAGTCTGTACATGGTGCAGCGTTTTTAATGTGAATCAATGGGGCAAAGATTCGACGCTGGATTGTCCTAAATGCTGCAAATCAAAATTTGAGACGCATTAATTTTGGTTTGATGCTTGACAAATGAATATCGTAACGAAGAATCCAATTAAATAAAGTGCGATATTTACCAAAAAACTGGCATCTATGAAACGCCATTCGCTATACTTGTTAGTTATCCTTTCACTTTTTAGCTCAAGCTGCACAAAACAGGAATGCGACTACATCCAGGAAATCAGCAAAGCCAGCAAAGACTACATCGAGACCAGTGACTCCACTGCGTTTAAAGGCCAAAAAACCTTGGTTTTTGATCAGGAAAACATTCAGATGAAATTCAGTAATTCTTCCTGCAAAAGTACTGCGCTTGGTGCTGGAAGTTGCAATAGTGGTGTGACGATTCAAAACCTGACCGACCGCGAAGTCCGCATCTATTGTTACCGCAGCGAGGCCAATCAAATGGCGAAACAAGGCCTCATTACTGTGGTAACCTGTGCACCACAAGGAAAAAGTGCAGCTCTTCCACTAAATTTTATATCATTGCATAGCTGTACTAATCTGGACTATTTATTCCGGTTGATTCGAGTTAGTTATCAGTAATGGGGATTTTTCGTTCCACTCTCCGCAGCTTTTCTCCAGCTCTCTGATCGATCCCCTGTTTGCATTGTATAATCAAGCCATTGATTCCTTTTTCCTGCAAAAAAACGTGTAGTGCAGCGCTGACAGTAGCAGAAACGGCCTGAAAATCTTCACTTTCCAACTCCAACTGCAATTCCAATGCCCCCACCTGCCGCAAACGATAAGCCCGAAAACCCTCCGTACTCCGCGCAATCACCCGACAAATCAGGTCTGGAAAAACCTTAATCATCTCCCCATTTGTCCCAGGAAAAACCAAAATATCATCCTCCCGCCCCTCAATCCGCTCCAGAGCGGTAAAGCACGACCCACAGGGGCAAGGCTCTTTTTTTTCCACCAATACATCGTTCAATTCGTACCGAACAATCGGCTGCGAGCTGCGCGTGAAATCCGTAATGATGGGGATGAAACGCGACTCGTCCAGGTATTTTTTTTTTTTTTTTTTTATGTCCTCGTTCAGGTGCAGGGTGCCATGCGCGCAGGTAACGGCCAGGAAGCCTTCGGTGCATTGGTATACTTCGCGGAGGGGAACTGGCCAGGTCTTTTGAATAAATTGTTTGTCTGCATCATTCAACACTTCGGCAAAAGAAATGAGCAATTTTGGTTGAATGTTGATGTTGCCTGCCACTTGGCCTTCGGCAAGTGCACTCAAAATCGAAGGCTGGGCGGCCAAAATATGGGGGTGGAAATCCGCCAGCGCTACCAGCAGCTTTTCAATGGGTTGAAAAATGTCAAAGAAGCGGAATTCCAGGCTGGCCGATTGCACCGAGCTGTACAAATTGCTGTTGGCGCGTAGAAAAAAAGCTACTTTTTGGCGCTTGAAGAATTGGATGGGGACCACCCTGCGCAAGACCATGGCCGTCCATTGCGCTCTTTCCGTAGCGGAGACCAAAAACAGGCCACGGGTACCGCTGGTTCCAGTGGATAAACCCACGGTTGCCCCTTTGAGCTCGGGGCTGAAGTCTCGTTCAAGTTCCGCTTGTAGGGCAAGCTGCATGGCTTCTTCCCGCTTGATGCCGAGGGTATTGATTTGGTCAAAATTGGCCATGAAGGCCGATTTATTCATCAGGGGAAAATCTGACAAATCCGCTTGTTGTTGAGCCAATTGGTGGTAAAAAGGAGAATTGCTCAGCACTTTTTTCCTAAACCTCCGCCATTTTCGTTGCTGAAAACGCTCCAATGCCTCTCGCCGCCGAAAGGTGCCGCGAAGGGTGTAGACCAACAGGAAGTAAATGATTTTGAGTTTGAACATCTTTAACTTTTCAACCCTAAACACTTTAACTTTTCACCTTTACTTCGTGTACATCACCAGAGCCTCCTGCTCGTTGAGCATATCGTACAAGTTTTCGTGGTACTCTGGAAAATCGGGCAAGTTGTTGTGCCCGCCACCTTCGATGGTGATGAGGGTGCTGCGGTCGGCGCTGATTTCGTGCAGGCGTTTGCCCTGGGCGTAGGAAATTAGTCGATCCTTATTGCCGTGGATGATGTAAATCGGGCAGGTCACTTTTTTGATGAATTGGTCGGTGCGCAAATGGTAGCGGAGCAAATAGCGCAAGGGCAGCCACCACCCATACTGCCGAATTTGATGGTAAAAACTGAAATAAGGTGAATCCAGAATCAGCATCCGGGGATCATTCCAGGAGGCCAGGCGGGCACCAATGCCACTGCCGAGGGAACGACCATACACGATGATCTGTCCTTCGGGGTATTCTTTGCTCAGCCATTTGTACACCGTTTGGGCATCATTCAGCAGGATACTCTCCGTACGGCGCCCCTTACTTTTGCCAAAGCCTCGGTAATCAATCATGAAAAAATCGTAGCCCTTGCTGACAAAGTCTTTGGCAAATTTGCCCCAACCTTTGAGGCTGCGCGAGTTGCCCTTGAGGTAAAAAACGACCCCCTGGGAATTGGGTACCTTGAATTGGAGCGCATTGATCACCCCACCGTCTTCCATCTCAAAAGTATGTTCGGTGAAAGGGAAAGGATAGCGGTATTCAAAGTTTTTGGGCAACATTTCGGGACGAAAGAAAAAATAGTCCTGGAAAAAATAAAAAAACAAGCACAGCCCCCCGTAAATCACGGCAGGCCAAAACAAAATATTCGCCCAAAAAAATGGTGACAACAGCATATGCATCGTAGGGGCACCCCTCCGTGGGTGCCCTATGGCAAGCCCCAGATTTAGCCCATTTTGTTGGTTATATATTCGGATTCCGTTCCCTAGCCTTTCGATACGCCCGCACCCCAATCATCAGCAAAACCATAAAGCCCATGATCCCTGCCAGAGCATAGGCAAAATCCAGGGCATTGCGGTAAACGGCCAGCAGTACAATCGCCAGCAAAAAAACGGTCGGCACTTCATTCAGCAAACGCCAACGATGGGAACTCATGCTGAAGTCGCCTTTTTCCAACTTGACAATCATTTTTTTGCACCAAAGGTGGTAATAAGTCAGGCCCAGAAGCAGCACGAGTTTGATGTGCAACCAGGAATTGACTTTGAACCACTCCCAACCATATAGAAAGATCATGGCCAAACCACAAATCCAGGTCAGCATCATCGCCGGGTTACAGATGATTTTGTACACCCGCTGCTCCATGAGGTTAAATTGCTGGGTGAGGATGTCGCGTTTGGGTTGGACTTCATCGTGGGCTTCGCGGTGGTACACGAACATCCGTACGAGGTAGAACAACCCTGCAAACCAGGCTACAAAACCGACAATGTGTAAGGATTTGAACAAAAACAACATGGAAAAGGGTGTAAAAACCTGCCTTGAGCCAATGCCCATCGACAAGTCTGATGAATTTCACGAAAATTAGTGATTTGTGATACAATTTTCAATTATAATTTGATCTAAATTGCTGGCAAATAATCATACACTCCTGATGGATTTTCAAAAAGACGTAATCGAACGCAGCTACAGCATCCCCGTAGTCATTGATTTTTGGGCCGAATGGTGTGGCCCTTGCCGGGTTCTGGGCCCGGTCATTGAAGAAATGGCGGCAGAGCAGGCGGATCGCTGGGCGCTGATCAAAATAGATACCGAGGAATACCCCGAGATGGCGCAAGCCTTTGGCATCAAAGGTATTCCCGCCGTTAAAATGGTTTTTGAAGGCAAAATCATCGCCGAGTTTTCGGGAGCCCTTCCCCGCGCACAAATCCAAACATGGCTGGATACCCACTTGCCCCAAATCGCCGAAGCCGAAGAGGTGGAGGAAGGACAGGATGACCTGAGCGCCCTCATCGAAGCAGTGGAGGCTGGTTATCCTGGCGCACTCGAAGCTTTGATTGAAGTGGTGGAAGAAAATCCGGAAATCCTGATCGCCCGCATCACCCTGGCCAAACAACTCGCGATTCCTGACCCGGCCACCGCCCGTCAACTCGTTCACGACATAACCCTCGACCACGAATTGGCCGAAACCGCTGCCGATATCCGCACCATCGCCGACTGGATTCAAAGTGTCCCCTCCGATGTTTCTCCAGCCGCAGTAGCCATGGGCGAAGCGCAGGAATTGGCTCTGGCAGTTGATTATGAAGGTGCCATCAAAAAAATCATCGAAGCAGTGATGATTGATAAAACCTTCAACAATGACCAGCCTCGCAAAACGGCGATTGCGTTATTTCGCACCTGGGGTGTGCAAAATCCGTTGACGGTGAAGTACCGGAAGCGGTTTGATATGGCGTTGTATTAAAGATGAAAGAAGAGAGATGAAAGAGGAGAGCGGGTGCTCTTGGATGTTGGTGATGGAACTGAAACGGCAGCGGTTCTGTTAGAAAAAAAAAAAAACGCGATGAATATCTTTGTCTTTGGCAATGGAAATATCTCTTTTGAGGATTTTTTAACCCATTATCAAATGCCCCTTGCTCAGGTACTGCAAAACCATGAAGAGGCTTCTTTTCTGGTTTGCGATTTTCGTGGTGTAGATACACTCGTTCTTGAATTTTTAAAAACAAAAACGGAAAGGGTCCAACTCTGTCACATCGGTGAACGGCCCCGATATCTGCCAGATGCGTTCAAAACGAAGGTGGGGCAATGGCAACTAAAAGGGGGCTTTGAATCCGATAAGGCGCGAGATCAGTACGCCATCGAAAATTGCACTCATTTTCTGGGGGTGGATTTTAATTCGGATGAAAAGCGGAAGTCGGGGACTTTGAAGAATATGGAGCAGTGTGTTGCATTGGGGAAGAAGTCTGTAACCCCTTTGAAAAATCCACCAAAATGATTAGCTTTGTATAAAACCAGTTGAAGCATGCCATCAATAAGCGGAAGCATTCAAGAAGAATTGACCTCGTACGAGATTGAACGCAACAAACCTATGCCCAGCCTCAACCACTCTGCTATTCAGACGAATCTAGCGACTTATCTGAATTATCACTTTCGTAAAAAATACACCATTTTATCTGAGATTAGCCTGGTCATGCCAGAAAAACCAGATGCAATTCCAGATTTAGCCATTTACCCGAAAATAAAGATTGACTATTTCGAAGATCAACTGGCCATGGAAGAAATGCCTTTGACCGCTATCGAAATAAGCTCGCCTTCTCAATCCGATAGTTTTATTGTCAAAAAAATCAATCGATATTTCAAAGTTGGGGTCAAATCATGTTGGTTTGTGATGCCGAGCCTACAAGCCATTTCTGTTTATTCTGAAAAGGGTAAGTATCAATTTTTCTCAGCAGATATGACGCTTGTTGATCCAGTGTCTGGAATTGAATTACCTCTTTCAGAAGTATTTGCGGAATAAATTTGGTTTTGCCACCTATTTACATTTCCACAGGTAATTGGAAATTGGATACGACTTTTTCGTGTATGAAAAATGCCACCATTCCGTCCGCGTCGTCCGAAAACCCTCGGCGATCATCGCATCTTGAAGCGCTTTGCGATTGTTGTTGATATTGGTGGGATGCCCGGTATAATCGATGTACGCTTTTTTGTCAAAAACATCAAACCCTGTCCCCATATCCAATTCTTTCCCGTTTTTGTCTACCACCGTTAAATCTACCGCAGAGCCCCGATTGTGCATGGAACCTTTGCGTGGGTCGGCAACGTACTGAGGGTTGGGTACTTTTTTCCACAATTTCCACTGAGCGGAATGGGGGCGGTAGCAGTCGAACATTTTGAGGCCACCGTAGCCTTGGGCTTTGAGCCGCTTGTGTACCCGGGAGATTGCATCTGCTACTTCCTTGCGCAGGTAACATTCGCCGCAATCGTAGACTTTTTCGGCCATAAAATTATTGGTCGTGGCATAACGAATATCGAGTACCACATCGGGAGCCACGGTGAGGAGGTCGACCCAATCGGCATCGGGGTTCGGAGTTTGAGCCGAAAGTATTGATACTGATGGGCTAGCAAAAAAGCCAAGGATTAGAAGTAAAAATTGTAGCTTCCTCATTATCAAAATTTTAGAATTCATTGAATTTAGCTTATTTTTGCGCCTTCAATTTACCCGCGCACTGAATGAACGACCAACAACGCAATAAGCTGCTGTACGTCCTGAGTATTTTACTATTGTTTCCAGCCTTGCTGATCAACCTGGGCCTGATGACCTTCATCGACGATGAGGGGATCCGCACCCTGGTAGCGCTGGAAATGAAACTCTCCGGCAACTACATCACTCCGACCCTGCACGGCGAGTTTTATTACAACAAACCGCCCTTGTTCAACTGGATATTGTTGGGCTATTTCAAGCTGCTGGGGCAAATTAACGAATTTAATACCCGCATTCCAACCCTGGTGAGTTTATTGGGTTTTGCGGCTACGGTTTTTTACAGCTTCCGCAAAAAGTACGGTACTTATACGGCCTTTGTGCTGGCGCTGACCCTGATCACTTGTGGGCGAATTTTGTTTTGGGACTCCTTGTTGGGTTTGATCGACATCACTTTTTCCTGGTTGGTTTTTGTGCAGTTCATGGTCATTTACCAGCAGTTTCAGCGCCGCAATTGGTTGTGGCTGTTTGCTTTGTCTTACCTGTGTACGGCTTTGGGCTTTATGCTCAAAGGTTTACCTGCGGTGGTGTTTCAGGGTTTTACTTTGCTGGCCTACTTCATTTACCAAAAAGAATTCAAACGCCTGTTTTATTGGCAACATTTCCTCGGGGGATTGGTTTTTGTGCTAGTAGTGGGCGCTTATTATGCCGTGTATGTGCAGTACAATGGCCTGGATACGGTATTTCAAACCCTGTTCACCGAATCATCCAAACGCACCGCTGTACAATTTGGCTGGTGGCGAACCTTCCTGCACCTCTTCACTTTTCCCTTTGAAATGGTGTACCATTTTATCCCTTGGTCGATTATGATCCTGTATTTGCTGCGTCGGGACTTGTGGAAGGTGTTGAAGCAGGACAATTTTATGGCCTACTGCGCACTGATCTTTTTGGCCAATATTTGGGTCTATTGGGCTTCGGTGGAGGTATATCCGCGTTATTTGCTGATGTTTTGCCCCTTGCTGTTTGGCATTTTTTTGCATTTGCACCAAAACGCAGCGGTGCAACAAGCCTGGGCGGCAAAGGCAGTGAATGGATTTATGGCAATCTCAGTATTGCTGATGGTTTTGACAATGGCCATTCCTTTGCTTTTGCCTCAAACCCAAAGCACCCCATATTTGTATCTTAAGTCGGGTGGGTTATTGCTCCTGGCGGGAGGTCTCTCTTATCTGTATCGCCACTGGCAGCCGCAGCGTTTGTTGATCATCGCCATGCTCTTGCTGGTGGGGCGGATTGGCTTCAACTGGTTTGTGTTGCCCAATCGCAATGCCAACGATTACGGCGATGCCTGCCGCAAATCCTCGATTGAAGCAGGCGAACGTTTCCGCGATCAGGATTTGTACGTTTACCGGAAAACGGGGATGCAATGGACCAACTCCATTTACCTGACCAATGCCCGAGGCAAAATCATCCCGGTAAAAATGGAAAAAATGGACCCCAAAGCCCTATACATCGTGGATCCGGCGAGCTATTTTGATGCCGTCGATTCGGTATCCGAACTCAAAGTACGCCACGGTGAGCGGCATTTTATCATTGGGACTTTAAAAGCTAAACGCTAGCATTCAATTAAGGATCATCATGTCAACAATCAAACTATCAGTTGTCGTTTGTGTCTACAACGAAGAAGAAAACATCAAGCCACAGATTCAGCGCATCGCTGAAGCGCTGGAGGGGTATGAGTACGAAATGGTCTTTGTGGATGATGGCTCAAAAGACAATACCCTCAAGGAATTGTACAGCGTGGAGCATCCTCGCCTGCGGGTGGTGGAGCTGAAAAAGAACTATGGCCAAAGTTTGGCCCTGATGGCGGGAATTGATTATGCCCAAGGTGAATACATCGCTACCATGGACGGCGACTTGCAAAACGACCCCAGCGACCTACCCCGCATGCTCAAAATTGCCGAAGAAGAAGGGTTTGATATGGTGGCAGGCAACCGCGCCGATCGCCAGGACGGTATGGTTCTGCGCAAAATCCCCAGCCGCATTGCCAACTACATCATCCGCAGTACCACGGATGTACACCTTAAGGATTACGGCTGTGCTTTGAAGGTGTTGAAAGCTGACTTGGCAAAAGACTTGGGGCTATATGGCGAGTTGCACCGTTTCGTTCCCGTGCTCGCCCACCTCGAAGGTGCACGGCTCACCCAGGTGGATGTGAAGCACCACGCCCGGCAGTTTGGCAAATCCAAATACGGCCTCAGCCGCACCTTCAAAGTCATCAGTGACTTGTTGCTGATGCTCTTTTTTAAAAAATACATGCAAAAACCCATGCACCTTTTTGGCAATGCCGGGGTGATTTTGTTCGCGAGTGGTTTATTGATCAATTTGTACCTGCTGGTGCTCAAACTGATGGGGGAAGACATCTGGGGGCGCCCGCTCATCATCCTGGGCATGATGCTGCTTTTTGGCGGCATCCAATTTATTACCATCGGAATTGTAGTAGAAATCCAAATGCGTACGTATTTTGAGTCGCAACAGAAAAAACCATACAAGGTTAGAAGGGTGAAGGGGTTTTAGGGCTCCAAGGTTCGGAGGTTCCAGGGATAGCTCTGGCTCTTCGACTTCGCTCAGTGACCAGCTCTAACTCTGGAACCTCCGAACCTTGCAACCTTCTACCCTCATGTCAAAACGCATTTCTTTCAGCCAAGGCTTTTCCTCCGTCCTACTCTGGTCGGTACTTTCCGCTGCATTCATTGGGCCTGGCACGGTCACGACTTGTTCACAGGCTGGCGCGGCTTATCGCCTGCAATTGCTCTGGGCACTGACTTTTTCCACCATTGCGGCCATTATTTTACAAGAAACCGCAGCGCGGATGACGATTGCTTCGGGCAAAAACCTGGGGCAGATCATCGCACTGAAATATGGCGGAAACCGTGGGCGCACCATCAAAATGGCTCTGTTCATTGCGGTAGCCTTTGGTTGCGCGGCTTACCAAACCGGGAATTTGTTAGGGGCCATCTCTGGCATCTTACTCTTTCTTCCTGATGCCTCTCGGGTAGTGCTCACCATTGTTTTGGCGTTGGGCTGTGCGGCTTTATTGTGGGTCAACAATTTTCAGATTTTATCTCGCGCCTTGGGCATTATGGTGGCGGTGATGGGGATCGCCTTTATGTATGTGGCGGTGCAAATTCCGGCAAGTGTAGGGGAGTGGGCGCAAAACCTGGTTTGGCCCAGTGTGCCGGATGGCTCGGGCTTGTTGATCATTGGTTTGATTGGGACGACCATTGTGCCTTACAACCTGTTTTTGGGCTCTAGTATCGGGCAAAACCAGAGTTTGGGCGAAATGCGTTGGGGCATTGCCATTGCGGTTGGGATCGGCGGCCTCATTTCGATTGCGATTCTGGCGGCGGGCCTCTTGGTTACGGGTACTTATTCCTATGAGGCATTGGCTGCTGCTCTGAATGGTAAATTGGGCGGAATGGGGGTTTTGTTGTTTGGCCTGGGTTTGTTTGCGGCGGGCTTTAGTTCGGCCATCACTGCACCGCTTGCGGCGGCGATTACGGCGCAAAGTTTGTTCAGCAGCGAAGGAGACGGACGGGATTGGTCAGCTCGCTCCAGGAACTTTAAACTGGTCTGGGGATTGGTTTTATTGATCGGGACTATTTTCAGCATCGTGGGTATTCGCCCCATCCCGGCGATTGTTTTAGCGCAGGCCATCAATGGGGTTTTGCTGCCAGCGGTGACGATTGCGCTGCTTTTTGCGGCCAATGATAAAGCCTTGCTGGGTGCAGCTTATGCGAATGGATTTTGGTCTAACTTTTTCACCTTGTTCATTGTGGGGGTGACTTGCTTTTTGGGGCTGAATAACATTTGGCAGGCGGTGAATAAAGTGGGGCATTTTGTGGCGGACAATGCGATGGAGCCGATTTGGGTGATGGCTGGGGTGACGGTGGTTGTTTTGGTGTACTTGGGGGTGAGGGTTTTTGGGAAGAAGGGGAGCTGAGACACGAAGGATTGAATAGCCAAAGCGGCATTTTTGTTGCTTATAGAAAAAAATAGAGGGACACGGAGGACACAAAGTTAGACGTTGACAATGTTTTGCATTGGGCGTTTGGCGGGTTACTCGCGTTTAAAATCTTTCTTCCCCCCTGTCTTTTCCATCAACTTGATTTCCTTGATGAGAATGTCGTGGGAAAAAGCCTTACACATGTCATATACCGTGAGGGCAGCGATGCTGGCACCAGTCAGCGCTTCCATTTCGATTCCCGTTTTGGCTGTAACGGAGGCGGTACAATCGATGATCACTTCCCGCTGTTCATTCACCTGAATGTGAATCTGGCAATTTTCCATGCCCACCGGGTGGCAGAGGGGGATGAGCTCGCCCGTTTTTTTGGCAGCCATAACCCCGGCAATGATCGCGGTTTGGAAGACTGGCCCTTTTTTGGTGTGGATTTCTTCTTTTTCCAAACGATCCATGATTTCTTCGCCCAACACCATGATGGCACGGGCGCGGGCGAGGCGTTTGGTGGCGGCTTTTTCTCCTACATCTACCATGGAGGGGTTGCCGGATGCGTCGAGATGGGTGAATGAAGGCATGAGGGTAAGGTTGAGAGAGGTTGAGGAAGCATGTGTCATCCCAAATAAAAAAAAAAAAAAAAAGCGACAATTTTTTAGCACAAAGAACCCAAAGGCAGCACAAAGGACACAAAGTTAGATGTTGACAAGGCTTTACATCCAAAATAAGAAAAAATCCAGGCATATTGCTTTGTCAAAATCGCGTCTTGGTGTCCTTTGTGCTGCCTTTGGGTTCTTTGTGCTCATTTTTTCTTTGTGATACTTGTAAATTTGGGATGGCTCATGTTTCCTCAACCTTTTTTACTTTAATCACCACCGACTTCGAAATCGGCGTTTTGCTCTCCCGCGCATAACGGTTCACGGGGATCAAAACATTGGCTTCGGGAAAATAAGTGGCTACACATTTGGACGGAATATCGTAAGCAACGGCGATGAACTTGCGCGCAATGCGTTGCTGGCGGTCGTATTCGCTGATCAAATCCAAGACATCACCGGGTTTGAGTTGTTCGGCTTCCAGGTCGTCGGGGTTCATGAGGATTACCCGGCGTTCGTTGTAGATGCCCCGGTAGCGATCGTTCAGGCCGTAGATGGTCGTGTTGAACTGATCGTGGGTACGGATGGTCATCATCAGGTATTGGTCGGGCTCCAGCTTATGGCTTGGCAGGGGATTGCAGCTAAAATGAGCCTTGCCATCGGCGGTGCTGAACTCCCCATTTCGGTTGGGGTTGGGCAGGTAAAAACCACCCGGTTCCCGTACCCGCTCGTTGTATTGTTCAAACCCAGGAATGACCTTTTCAATCAAATCGCGGATGTGGTCGTAATTGCTGATCATTGAGTCCCAGTCCACCTTGGACTTGCTGCCAAGGGTTGCTTTGGCCAGGCCAGCCACAATCGCAGGTTCGCTCAACAGGGCCTCCGAACAAGGATTCAGAATACCTTTTGACATTTGTACCACCCCCATGGAGTTCTCGGTAGTGACAAACTGCTCGCCACTTTCCTGATCATCAGCGTCGGTGCGACCCAGACAAGGTAGAATGAGAGCTTGTTTGCCGTGTACGAGGTGGCTGCGGTTGAGTTTAGTGGATACGTGCACCGTCAGGTTGCAATTGCGCAAGGCTTGAGCGGTGACTTCGGTATCGGGAGTGGCGGAGATGAAATTCCCCCCCAGTCCAAAAAAGACCTTGGCCTGGCGCTTGTACATGGCCTGAATGGCATCGACGGTAGAAAAACCGTGTTTGCGCGGCGCTTTGATGCCGATTACTTCTTCCAGTTTATCCAGGAATTCCGCTTTAGGTGCTTCCCAAATGCCCATCGTGCGGTCGCCTTGGACGTTGCTATGCCCACGTACAGGGCAAGTGCCGCCGCCCTGAATGCCGATGCTGCCCTTGAGCAAGAGCAGGTTCACAACCTCCCGGATGTTGTCGACCCCGTTTTCGTGTTGGGTCAAGCCCATCGCCCAGCAAGCAATGATGCGTTTGGATTTTTTGATCATCCGCGCCGCCTTGCGGATTTGGCCACGGGAAATGCCACAGTCTTCCTCCAAATCGCGGAAGTCGAACTGTTGCAGGTGCAGGGCAAAATCTTCGTACCCTTCGGTGCGCGAGGTGATGAAATCCATGTCAAAAATATCGCCCAGTTCCTGTTTTTCCTGAAACAACAACATGGACATGATGGCTTTGAGCAGGGCTACGTCGCCATTGATTTTGACTTGCAGGTATAGATCGGCCAGTTGGGTGCCGCCGCGCAGGATTTTCATGGGGCGTTGCGGGTTGACAAAATTGGTCAAACCTGCTTCTTTGAGCGGATTGATCGCCATAATTTTGCCCCCTCTTTCTTTGCAGCGCTCCAGGGCTGAAAGCATCCGTGGGTGATTGGTGCCTGGGTTTTGCCCCAGGATGATCACCAAATCTGCATGGTCAAAATCTTCCAGAGTGACCGAACCTTTGCCCATGCCCAGGGTCGTACTCAAGGCCTTGCCCGAAGATTCGTGGCACATGTTGGAGCAATCGGGCAGGTTGTTGGTGCCGTATTCGCGGACGAAGAGTTGGTACAAAAAGGCCGCTTCGTTGCTGGTGCGACCGGAGGTATAAAAAACCGCCTCATCGGGCGATTGTAAGGCGTTGAGTTCCTTGCCGATCAATTGAAACGCTTCATTCCAGGGAATGGGGGAGTAGCGGTCGGAACCTGCGCGCAGGATCATCGGCTCGGCCAAACGACCTTTTTTGCCCAATTCAAAATCGGATAATGCTTGTAAGTCGCTGATGCTGTGCTGCGCAAAAAAATCAGCTCCGATGCTGTTGCGCTGGGCTTCTTCGGCGATGGCCTTGATGCCGTTTTCGCAGTATTCACCGAGGCGGGAGCGGTCGTCGTCGGGGTCGGGCCAGGCGCAACCGGGGCAGTCGATGCCACCCTTTTGGTTGAGGGCAAACATGGTTTTACGGGCGTCACTTACTCGCATGTATTTGCGGGCGTGATTAAGCGCGCTACCTACCGCCGCTAGTCCAGCGGCCTTGGTTTTGGCTTTGCGCTTGCGCATGCCTGTAAAGGATTCAGGCGGCTGCGCTCCAGTATTTTTGGTAGAAGTGACTACGATGATTTCGTTTCCTTTGCTTTCAATAGCGGGGGAATCAACAATTATCGTCTTAACCTTCTTGCTACGGCTCTTTTTGGTTTTTTCCTCCATGTTCGAACGACGATGAAACGTCAAATCTATCTGAATGGAGCATTGCGCGCAAAATTGAGTGTTTGCCTAAGAACCCCCGACCCCTAAAGGGGAGTACATTTTCGGTTTTTCTGGTGTTCTTTCGTTGATAAAAACAAAAAAACTCAGACTATCCGAAGATGTACTCCCCTTTAGGGGTCGGGGGTTCTTAAGCGCTACGTTTGAACTTGCGCCTAGTGCTCAAATATTATTCTTGGTATTAGCCCATCATCCGCCAATCGTCGACATCGACTCCGAAACAGGCAGGCCAAAATTACGATTTTTTTCAGCTTCCCAACCATCTTTGGCCCGGTTCCCTAAGGCAACTAAAAAAGTATCGCGGATTTGGGCGTCGGTGGCGCCTTCGCGCATCAAATCGCGGACATTGAACACGCCCGTGTCGTACAAACAGGTCTTCAAACCACCCTGAGGGGTCACCCGAATGCGGTTGCAAGTGCCACAAAAGGTGCGGCTGTACGCGGCAATGATGCCAATGTCCCCTTTGAAACCGGGAACCTGGTAATTGCTGGAGGTTGAATTAGGCGGATCGGGCAGTTTTTCCAAATTTGGAAATGCGCCGCGCAGGTGCTCCAAAATCCGGCGATGGTTCCATTCCAGCACCTGATAATGACTCCCTTCTCCGTTAAAAGGCATTTCTTCGATGAAGCGCACACTCACCGGGTAATCCTTGGTCAATTCCGCCATAGGGATCAGGTCGTCGGTATTTTTGCCATCCATCACTACCGCGTTGATTTTGGTTTTGATGCCGTGTTCCAACAAGGCGTGGAAGGTGTTCATCACTTCCTTGAACACATTCCGGCGGGTGATGGCAAAGAAACGATCAGGGTCCAGGGTGTCCATGCTCAGGTTGACCGATTTGATGCCAATGGCTTTCAGTTCGGGTACCAAGGGCGCAGTGGTGGTCCCGTTGGTGGTGATGTTGATCTGGCGGAGGCCAGGAATTTGGCCGATGTGGCGCAAAAAATCCATCATGTCCCGGCGAACAAAGGGCTCGCCACCCGTAATGCGTACTTTATCGATGCCCATGTCGACCAGCAAATGGACCAAACGGATCATTTCCTCGTACGACAAGAGCTCGTGTTTGTCCACATAATTGATGCCTTCCTCCGGCATGCAGTAGAAGCAGCGCAGGTTGCAGCGGTCGGTAACCGCCAGGCGAACGTAATTGATTTGGCGACCGTGATTGTCGTAGAGCATGTTTTAGTATTTCCAGGACTTGAGATCCGCGCCAGCGGGTGCCCGACTTTCCACTTCCTTCGCCCACTTGGGGATGAACATGCGGTGGTAACGCAGGCGGGAGATGGCATTGGGTTGGGTGTGATCCCCGTTCCAGCAATGTTCAGCCCGGTCGCCGTAGTCTACCTCGCCGTCATAAGCAGGGTTGGTCGTTTCTTTCAGGATGTCTTCCATCAGGTAAACCGCATTATTGAGGTAGTAGTTGTCCATATCCCCGCAATAAATGTGGATTTTTCCCCGCAGGCTGGTGCCTAATTTGGGCCAGTCGCGTTTGAGGATGTAAGCAAGGTCGTAATTTTCTTTCCAAAACTCAGCAACCTTGTGGTTTATTTCTCCGGTGTATTTGTCCCAAATGGGTTGGGGATAGCCGTCTGCACCTACGGGAGAGTAAACCGCCTCCCAAATGTCCCATTGCTGGCCTCCGCGGCTTTTGGTGCCGAGCACGAGTTCCCGCATGTTGGCCTCCCGCAGGGTAGCGGACACGTGCCCCAGGTAGTCGCGCATGCCAGGGCGGGGCGTTTTTTTGAACTCACTATCCAGCCAATAGGCGTTTTTGTCTTTGTAAATGTCCACGACGGTATAGGCCCGGAAGTCAATCGGATCGGGGCAGGCGGCATAACAACCATTGTATTCATTGGGATAAAACAACTGCGCCGCCAGTGCTTCCCAGCCACCAGTAGAGCCACCGTACATGAAACGCGCCCAACCTTGGCCAATGCCCCGGAACTGCTTTTCGATGTAAGGAATCAACTCGTAAGTGATGGCGTCGCCGTAAGGCCCGAGGTTTTGGGAGTTGACGGCGTAGGAATCGTCGTAAAAGGGGTTGGCGTGCTGGATTTCGATGGCGATCATGCGGGGGAAATTCGGCCCGGTCCACATTTTGTAAAAGTCATAAGCCTCCTGCTGCTCGATGCGGTTGTAGCAATCGAGTTTGAAGCGGGCGCTATAGGTACAGGGGATGGTGGTATCGGGTGGAGTGGTGCGCCAGCCACCGAAATCAGCTGGGAAATGACTGTGAAAAATGGCGAGTGGGTAACGGGCTTCGGGATGGGTATCGAAGCCCTCGGGGAGTAGTACATGGGCACCGAGGTAAATATCTCGGCCCCAAAATTTGGACAGCCGTTCGCTCTTGATCTTAATGTGCTTGACGTATTTGGTGTCGGCGGGTTCGGGAATGGGGGGAATCTCTTGATTCAAGTCCAGGATGATGGGTTTGGCGGATTTGGGGTCAAATTTGATTTTGATGGGTTTGGAATAGAGGTTGCCAGGGGCTTGGTTCCATTGGCGGCCCTCGCCACGATCCCAACCGAGTTTGACCACCTTGCCGTCGGAGCGATTGTAGGTTTGGTATTTGTCGAGTAAGACTTGTACGGTGTATTCCCCAGCGGGTACATTTTTGAGGCTTTCGATAGGGTAGCCGAAGGCACTGTGGTTGAAGGCTTTGAGTTGTTCGGCTTTCCAGTTTTCTACGTCGATGCCAAAAGCGAGTTGGGTTTCGGGACCATCGACAATCTGGAAGCGGGGCTCGGCCTTGTCGTTTTTGGACAACATCAACATCAGTCGGCCATCGAATTGAGCACCCTTGCTGGCGGGGAAACGCACCAGGAATTGGGCGGGTGTAGGAGCAGGTTTAGGGCTTTGGGCAAAAGTCCATTGGCTCAAAAAGAGGATGGGCAAAAGGAGTGCCCAGGAATTGGTTTTAGTGGTCATTGTGAAGGTATTTTGGGTACGTGGGGTTAAGATAAGAAGGATTTGTGGTTTGACAAAAATGAAGTGCTTGAGAGGGGCTGGGGAAGATGGTGGGTAGCGCATGATCTAAAGTATATCCGAACTACTAAATCCCTTTCCCTGCTTTGCTACGTATATTTGTACAGTACCATAGCACATGAAAAACGCAAGCATTTCCATCCTTTTATTGGTTTATCTTACTGCCTCCTGTGTGGAGCTCTTGCCAGTATTGAAGGATACGCTTGCGCACCTTTTTTGGCACCATCATCACTTGGAACACGTACACCACGGCGATGAAGATCATACGCACGTAGGGGAGGAAATTGTCCAGTTGTTGAACCTGGATCACGGAGCAACTGCCGCCCTCTCGGAATCACCCGACTTTAAATTTACCTTATCGGTACACTTGATTGCACCGACTATGGTTTTTGAGACGCGCAGATTAGGTTATAATCGCTCGGTTCCCATCCCACTTTATTCTCTTTCTTGGTCATTGGGTGTAGGGAACGCAGTTTTCCAACCACCAGAGCTTACCTAAGCATTTACCATTTTTCTTTATCCATCATGTCTGCCTGCCCAGTGAAGGGATCAGGTTAGACCTTGCTTTTTAACTTTCTAGCGCAGGTACATCCGCAAAGAAGTGCTGTACCTGGCTTGCTCAAGATATTTTGACCATGAAAAAACGATATTACCCAAAAATGCTGCTGCTGGGTTTGCTCCTGTTTCTGCAAACAGGTTTGCTTTGTGCACATGACATCATCGGACGGGTGCTCAATGCCCAAACGGGGGAAGCCATCGCAGGCGCTACCATTTTTATTCCGTCACTCCAAACAGGCACCACCACCAACGAATTGGGAGCCTTCAGCATCAAAGACCTCGACGGAGATCAATACGAATTGAGTATTTCTTTTGTAGGCTTTATGACCCAAACAGTGCAGGCAAATACGAGTGAGTCGCTCAATATTCGCCTGGAGCCTACGGTGCTCGACCTAACTGAATTTGTGGTGAACAACCAACGGGACCTGGGCAAAACCATGACCTTGATCAATAAAATTGACCTGGAATTGCGCCCCACCCGCTCCTCACAAGACGTGTTGCGGATGATCCCCGGGCTCATCACTGCGCAACATGCCGGTGGAGGCAAGGCTGAACAAATCTTTTTGCGCGGCTTTGACATTGACCACGGCACCGACATTCGAGTAACCGTAGATGGCATGCCCGTCAATATGGTCAGCCACGCCCACGGACAAGGATACGCCGATTTGCACTTTTTGATCCCGGAACTCATCGACAACGTTGACTTCAACAAAGGGCCATACTACACGCAGCAAGGTGACTTCACCACTGCCGGTTATGCCAACTTCAATACCCGCAATGCCCTCGCGCGCAGTTCTATCAAGTTGGAAACCGGGCGATTCGACACCTATCGGGCGGTAGGGCTGTTGGATTTGTTGGGTAAAAATGCAGGTAGCCAGCAAAATGCCTACTTCGGCTCTGACCTGACCTTCAGCAATGGGCCTTTTGAAAGTCCCCAGAATTTCAACCGCATCAACCTGATGGGCAAGTACCACGGCTTGATTGGCTCGGATCAAGTGCTTACGGTGTCTTTGTCCACATTTAGTAGCCGTTGGGAAGCCTCGGGGCAAATTCCGGATCGGGCAGTGCGCAGTGGCCTGATCAGCCGCTTTGGGGCCATTGATGACAACGAGGGAGGCAATACCAGCCGCACCAACGCCAACATTCAACTGCTCAAAACCCTGGAGAATGGCGATGTGCTGCGCAACCAGTTTTTTTACGTCAAAAACAAATTCCAACTCTTCTCCAATTTTACTTTTTTCCTCAATGACCCGGTCAATGGGGATGAAATTCGGCAAACTGAAGACCGGGATATTTTTGGCTACAACCTTTCATACAGCGCCGAACGTAAACTTGGCGGCATGTCCTTGCGCACAGAAGCGGGCCTAAACATCCGCTACGACAAAACCCAGGGCACGGAATTGTCGCGTACCCTCAAGCGCAACACCCTCCTCAGTTACTTAGCTTTGGGAGACATTGACCAGCTGAATGCGGCACTCTACGTGGATGAGGTGCTGAAAGTGAGTGACCGCTTTACGATCAACGCCGGACTGCGTTTTGACCAGTTCAGCTTCGGTTATGTCAACCTGCTGGATAGCCTGTACGATCACCCCGTGGTGTCTGCCAATACCGTCAGCCCCAAGTTGAATTTTTACTACAATGCGAGCCCGAGTGTGCAGGTATACCTTAAGTCGGGCATCGGTTTTCACTCCAATGATGCACGGGTGGTGATCCCTCAGAACGGGGTTGAAATTTTACCCAAGGCTTATGGGGTTGATTTCGGCGCTTTTGTGAAGCCTTTTCCCAACCTGTTTTTGAACGTAGCGGGTTGGTTCCTTGATCTGGATCAGGAATTCGTTTATGTTGGCGACGCGGCAGTGGTAGAACCTTCCGGCAAAACGCGCCGATATGGCTTTGACCTATCGGCGCGGTACCAAGCGACCAAGTGGTTGTTTGTCGACCTAGACCTGAACTATACCCGGCCGCGTAGCCGGGAAGATGCTGAAGGGGAGAATTACATTCCATTGGCCCCTACCTTCACCAGCATTGGTGGCCTTACGACCAAATTTGCCAAGGGCTTGAATGGCAGTATCCGCTACCGCCATGTTTCAGATCGTCCAGCCAATGAAAACAATACCGTAACTGCTTTGGGGTATACCTTGATCGATGGTGGCCTCACCTACACGGCTCGCAAAGCCGAGTTTGGTTTGTCCTTCGAAAACATCTTGAATGTGGACTGGAACGAGGCGCAGTTTGATACGGAAAGTCGCTTGTTCAATGAGCCGAATTCGGTATCGGAATTGCATTATACGCCAGGGACGCCGTTTTTCGCGAAGGTGAGCGCGACGTTCTTTTTTTAAATACAATAACGTCCAGTCGTATGGAGACAGTTCGTCATCCCGAATTTTTGAAAAGTCAAAATCGGGCATAAACCTAATCGCGGAGCGATTGAATTTATCATAGCCCCGGTCGTCCGGGGTAAATTGGCGGGTCAAATTGGCGGCAACCACGGCAGTGGTTGAACTCAATTGAGCTAAAAGTTCAACCGCATCAGCGGTTGCGAAACCTTTTGCTACCCAAATGACCCCGGACGACCGGGGCTATTATAAATTCAACCGCATCCGCGGTTTGTCATTCCAAAAATT
>JAIYAV010000315.1 GCA_027488855.1 Saprospiraceae bacterium | reverse complement strand
TGGAATTGCCTTAAAAGTCGCGTTGATACTTTGATTTGCTGTTACATTGTTGAATGTGTAGGCAGTGATCGCGCCTTGGTTTATGCCATTTACCGTTACAGAATCTACCTCATAACCGAGGTCTGGCAGAATGGTGAAAATTTGGCTTGCTCCGCTGTTAACCAATACGCTTCCACTGGGGCTAATGGTACCGTTAAGGCCAGTGCTCGCTGTAATCGTGTGGGTGATTGGTTTAAAAGTCGCAGTGATGGTTTGATTGGCTATTACATTGTTGAACGTGTAAGCAGTGATCTCACCTTGGCTTATGCCGTTCACCGTTACTACATCCACCTGAAAACCGCTGGCAGGTGTAATGGTAAAGCTCTGACTTGCGCCGCTGTTGACCAACACGTTGCCACTTGGGCTGACCGTGCCATTGGGGCCTTCACTCGCAGTAATCGTGAAGGTGGTTGGAAGCGCTTTTTTTGCAACCATAGCGCACAATGACATACGACCGCTTGCTGATTGAGTGAAACTGGGTGTTTCATTCGCACCGCTGCCCAACTTATTGCCACCAGTAGCATCACCCCAAGCGGTATTTGATTCAAACTGTTTTGTAACGCCGTTATTAAAGGTGATCGCTGTGTTGTTTTCGGTAGCACCGCCCATAACAACCATGTCTCCGCTGGCAGCTGCAAGCGCACTTGTGGTTATTATAGTGCCCGTCAATCCATTGTTTGCAGTGGCGAATGTTGCTATTTGGTCAACATTGCTTAGCAAAACACTGTAAATGGCGTTACCGCTGGAAGGTGTAGCACTCCAGCTGACGGCAATCGTTCCAGAGGTGGCAGCATTCACACCTGTCTCTTTAAGCGTGAATATGGCTGAGTAAGTTCGGTTGCCACCAACAAAGTATAGTCGCTCTGTTTGTTTGGTCATCAACTGACCTCCATACGTTACATTCGTCGCCGAAAAATCGCTTGCGCTTTCGCCCATGACCATGACGACCATAAGGCGGTTGTTGCCACTGAACTTGTTGTTTGTCGTTCCCGAAACCCAGCCAGTGAGCGGGGTAACATCCGGTTGGTTGCCAGTAAATGAAAAATTGGCCGTTACGTTTTTGTTCGAATTCATGGTAACAGAAGCGGGACTTGTAGTGCCACTAAGATCACCGCTCCATCCACTAAAAATGTAACCGCTACTCGGCGTAGCTGTTAAGGATACAACTGTTTCTGCGTTGTATGTACCGCCTGGTGATACCGTTCCTCCGCTTGTTGCATTCGTTGTCAATGTATATGTGATTGGAGGTGTTACAGTCACATTGCACGTCGCAGTGTATCCGCCATCAACGGTTGTAACGGTGATGACGGCGTTTCCAACCGCAATTCCGGTAACGTTTCCATTGGCATCAACTGTTGCATTAGAGTTGCTACTTGACCAGGTTACGTTCTGATTCGTTGCATTTGTAGGCAATACAGTTGCTGTAAGCAGGCTGGATGTACCAACTCCTACTGATAAAGTAGTTGGAGCAACGTTTAGGCCCGTGACAGCGATTGGATTGCTATTGACCACTGAAACCACCGCTGCCCAGCTGGAAGTGATACTGTTTGGAGGGTTACCAATGTCGGTGTTGTCGCTACCACCATTCACGGTCAAAATGGATCCATTCTGTAATGTGTTTCCATTTCGGGGGTCCCACCAAGAAACATTAAATGTTTTTCCTGCCTGACCCCTGAGGTCAATTTGCAGATTACCGCCATTGGTGCCATACAATACGTACGCAGTACCTGTTTTAGCAAAACAAAATGGTGCTATATCCAGACTGTCATTGTCAACAAGAATATCTTGGCTAGACATTGTGGACAGATGCACATTAATTTCAGGTAATAAAAATAAATTTTTGGGGCTGATCAGATATTTCAATGTATTGTTCATTCTGTGAAAATCTTCTATTGAAATATCGTTGTAGGTAATGTCATTATACCCCAGATACATATCCATTCCTTCACCGCCTGCCATAATTTGCTTCCAAACCAATTGTTCTGCATTCGTGATATTAGTCTCAGCTATAGCCCAACTTTCATCATCGGATACTACCCATTTGCGATTACTTTCTCTTGAAAGTCTAAGCCATCTTCTGGTTTCCAAATGGACGTTTCTATTGTTGTGAAGCTGCATCCATGCACCATCAAAAGTAGGATGCCCAAGCATTGGAAGGTACTTCGCATCAATTCCCGGAATGTCATGGTAACAGTGTGAGCCAACAGGGTGGTTATACGGATCTAAAGCCGCCAGATAATCTGAATTCGCTTTCATTTGAGCAGTACTCAATCCGTTTTCTTCTCCCAGATTATACCTGGTTGCTAATTTAAAGCCGAAACGGGCAATAAATTCCCGGTAATAAATACTTCTTTCCAAGCCCATATTACCGCTGTTAAGGGTAAAGGCATTTTCTGATTCACAGAGATACAAATCTGCATTAATACCAACACGATCCATGTGCTCAAACACAATAGCCCACTGATCGAGTTTTGATACATCATATACCAAAAAATTATTTTCTGTAGCCCAGGGCCACGAATCATCCGCATCTCCATTTCTGGTAAGTGGAATAAGGTACAAGGTATTTGCTCCAATGCTACTCAGGTAGTTGAGTGCTCCAATAATGCCGTGACCCTTACCTGTTTGCCATTCCGGATCATTCGCATTCCATTCAGCATTATGCGGACTATAGTTGTGAAGCCCGTCAGCCCCTAAATACGATTTATTTTGAGTGGCACCACCACCATTTACAGTCCCGTCAAAATCTTCATAGGCAAAAAAGTTTTCAGGGCTGCCCGGGCCGGCTTTTACAAACCATTCGTTATTGCCCTGGAACTGTAAATAATGTTCGCCCACATACCTAAGCATACCTTTTGAATAAAAACCAGGTGCATTGGGGTCGGCCGCGCTGATAGCAAATGTACCACTCACGCCATTCGGGTAGTTGGCCCCGTTACCCCCCGTTGGCGTCAAGCTTTGGGCGATGTTGGTACCGGTTAAAAAAGATACTGAATACGTCCAAATACCAGCTTGGTCTGGTGTGAATTTGACACGCCATTTGTTGCCACTTGTTGCAGAAGTATTTGCCGCATTCCCGTCAGCCGCAAAATAACCGGGTACAACGAACTGTTGTGATCCCGGGCCTGTAAAGGTGACATCTAATCGGTAATCAGTAAATGTTGTTGCCGTTTCACTAACCGATGGGCCATCAAATGTAATGGTGACGGGATACCAGACTTTGTTTGCGCCCTCAATAAGTGGGGTTTGTGCAAAAGTGGATCCAATGAAAAGGAAGTGCATAAAAAGCACTGTTACGAAAACAGATTTCATTTTGATCATACAATGAAGAGTTAAGTGGTTACAGTATTCCAATTTTTTCATATTATTCAAGTTGTGTTCACTTACTTGTGTGTGTGTGCTAGTGAAGATGAAAAGTGAAGAGTTAGAATAAGAATGGTTTGTGAAGAATTCAATGTTAGGATTGTTGTGAAATGATGATCACTTAGTAAAGCAAAAGCTCTATAAGGATTCAAGCTACTACTTTCTAAATCCTTAATAATCAACGGCTGGAAGGAATTTAATAAATCGGAGCAAGTCGCTAAAATCAACTATTTGGTTGTTTTTTCCAACAGTTGTAGCAACTTGGGGCCACAGACGTCAAAGTAAAAGGTGCAATGCGGGTTTTACTTTGACGTCTATTGTGGGGAAGCTCGTCCTGTCTTCTCCCCACTTTACTTCGTCTACAGTCAAAAACACATGAGACAAGGAATCATATCAAAGATAATCTTATAGCCTAAAGTTTGCAAAAAAAGCACATTAATTTTTCGATCCTTCAAGTTTCAAACCTCAATCCCTACCTTCACAGGCAATACACCCCTACCCTTCAGTCGTTTTGACCCTGTTTACAAAAAATAAAACCAAATGCACATCTCCCACACCCCCGACTACCTCCTCTCTTCCCTTCAAAAGACCCTAATCGCCGACCTACTCCAAATCTGTTTCCCACAATACCCCACCTCCCGCTCCCACTTCCGCCAAATCCCCCACCTCCGCATCCTCGCCCACGACAACTCCGGCACCCTCCTCGGCCACATCGCCGTCGAGCACCGCATGATCCACAACGCCGGGCAAGTCCTGCGCATCTTTGGCCTGGCCGACGTCTGCATCCACCCCGACTACCAAAATAAAGGCCTGGGTACCAAGCTATTGAACTTCCTGGAAAGCCTCGCCCGCGAAGCCCAAATCGAGGCCCTACTTTTAATCGCCCCCGAGCCTGAATTTTACCTGAAAAATGATTTTCTTGCGGTGGAGAATGACATCAAATGGCTGTTCCTGCAAGGCGACCAAACCCTGGGCGTGTTGAACCGCAAAGTCGGAGGATTGATGGTGAAAATGCTGGGGGATAAGGTCTGGCGAAGTGGGCAGTTGGATTTGTTGGGACATATATTCTAGTTTGGGTGTAGGTGTGCGTGTGGGTGTGAACCCGCCGCGTCTGGAGATTTTCCCTTGCCTCATACCAACTCTAACCAGATAATCTTTTTCACATGCAAAAGACACAAACGTACATCCAGCACCACCAAAACCGTTTCCTCGAAGAGCTGCTGGACCTATTGCGAATCCCCTCGGTAAGTGCGGATCCGGCGTACAAGGACGATGTAGCGCGCACGGCCGAATTTGTAGCCGAAAAACTCCGCGCCGCCGGAGCCGACAGTGTCGAAGTGGTGCCCACCGCCGGGCACCCCATCGTATACGGCGAAAAACTCACCGATCCCAGCAAGCCCACCGTGTTGGTCTACGGCCACTACGACGTACAACCCGCCGATCCACTCGAACTCTGGACTTCCGGGCCATTTGATCCGGTGATCAAAAAAACCGAACTGCATCCCGACGGGGCCATCTACGCCCGCGGCTCTTGCGACGACAAAGGGCAGGTGTACATGCACATCAAAGCCTTTGAAGCCATGCTGGCAGCGGGTGAACTGCCTTGCAACGTCAAGTTTATGATTGAGGGGGAAGAAGAGGTTGGTTCCGTTCACCTCGGTGCCTTCCTGGAACAAAACCGCACAAAGCTGGCCTGTGACGTGATCCTGATTTCGGATACCTCCATCATCGACAACCAAACCCCTTCCATCAACGTAGGTTTGCGCGGCTTAAGTTATGTGGAAGTGGAAGTCACCGGGGCCAACCGCGATTTGCACTCCGGCGTATACGGCGGCGCAGTAGCCAACCCGATCAACATCCTGAGCAAAATGATCGCTTCGATGCAGGATGAAAACAACCACATCACCATCCCCGGCTTTTACGAGGATGTGCTGTCCGTGCCCGCTCACGAACGCAAAGCCATGAACGAAGCCCCCTTCAACGAAAAGCACTACATGTCCGATTTGGGCATTGGATCGGTGCACGGGGAAGCGGGCTACACCACGTTGGAGCGCACTTCCATTCGCCCCACTCTGGATGTGAATGGCGTATGGGGCGGTTACATCGGCGAGGGTGCCAAAACGGTATTGCCATCCAAGGCTTTTGCCAAAATCAGCATGCGCCTGGTGCCCAATCAGGATCCCGATAAAATCACCGACCTGTTCGCCCGGCATTTCAAAGCCATTGCGCCACCTTCGGTGCAAGTGGAAGTACGCGCCCACCACGGCGGCTTGCCCGTGGTCACGCCTACCGACACGCCCGAATACCAGGCAGCGGCCAAGGCGATGGAGCAGACTTTTGGCAAAACGCCCATCCCACAACGCGGCGGGGGCAGTATTCCCATTGTGGCCCTGTTTGAGTCCATTTTGGGGGTAAAATCGGTGTTGATGGGTTTTGGTCTGGATAGCGACAACATCCACTCGCCGAACGAGCATTATGGCTTGTTCAATTTTTACAAAGGCATCGAAACGATTCCGTATTTTTATCAGTACTACGCGGAATTGAAGTAATTTGATTACATAGAGCGACATGATGGGAAAACGGATGAAACGGATTAAGCGGATTTAAACGGATTTTCCGCCTGCGGCGGTATGATTTTATTACAGAAAATGACGGCGTTGCCGAAGGCACAAGCCAGAATCCGTTTAAATCCGCTTAATCCGTTTCATCCGTTTTCCCATCATGTCGCTTTCGTTCTAAGAGATGCTTGTCTAAAGCTTCACACCCATTGGTATCCTTTTATCCCAAAACCCGCCCCACAAGAGTTTTCTTTCTGTCTTTTTAATCGGATTTAGTATGAAAAAACACACACTCCTAATGCTGATGCTGTACAGTTTTGGCCTACAGCTATCTGCTCAAACCGTGTACGACCAAATCGACAAACAAGCCGATGCAGTCGAACCCAAAGTGATTGCCTGGCGTCGCGACCTGCACCAAAATCCCGAACTCAGCAACCGGGAATTCAAAACGGCTGAAAAAATTGCCGCGCACCTGCGTAGCCTCGGTTTGGAAGTGCGCACGGGCGTGGCCAAAACTGGCGTAGTCGGCATCCTGCGCACTGGCAAACCCGGCCCCGTAGTAGGCCTGCGTGCCGACATGGACGCCTTGCCAGTTGTGGAGCGCGTCGATATCCCCTTTGCCTCCAAAGTCAAGGGAGAATACCGTGGCGACGAAGTCGGCGTCATGCACGCCTGTGGTCACGATACCCACGTCGCCATGCTCATGGGGGCAGCCACGGTATTGACTTCGATCAAAAACACCTTGTCTGGCACCGTAGTGTTCATCTTTCAACCCGCCGAAGAAGGACCTCCTCCTGGCGAAGAAGGTGGAGCTAAATTGATGGTGGCCGAAGGTTTGCTCAAAGACCTCAAGATCAACGTCATCTTTGGCCAACACATCAGCGCGATGACCGAAGTGGGCCAGGTGACCTTCAAGCCCGGAGGCCAGCTGGCCGCGGCGGATCGC
This sequence comes from Saprospiraceae bacterium, assembly GCA_027488855.1. Classification (GTDB taxonomy): domain Bacteria; phylum Bacteroidota; class Bacteroidia; order Chitinophagales; family Saprospiraceae; genus Haliscomenobacter. The sequence goes on along the minus strand of JAIYAV010000315.1, from coordinate 14,703 downwards.
TTTGTGATCAAAATCAAAGGCAAACAAACCCATGGCTCCCAGCCCTGGGCGGGCGTTGATCCAATTACTGTTGGAGCGCAGGTCGTATTGGGCATTCAAACCATCGTCAGTCGCCAAATGGAATTGACCAGAGAGGCTGCCGTGATCAGCGTAGGCCGCATCAGTGGTGGCGTGCGCAACAACATCATTCCCGAAGAGCTGGAGCTGGAAGGCACCATCCGCACCCTGGACGTGGACATGCAAGCCGACCTGCACGATCGCCTGCGCCGCACGGCCACCAATATTGCCGAAGCCTCCGGGGCTAGCGCAGAAGTGGAAATCATCAAACACGTCCCCATCACCTTCAACAACCCCGAACTGGTCACCAAAATGGGGCCAACCATGAAAAGGGTTTGTGGTGAAGACAATGTGAGCATTTCACGGGCTGCCACTGCTTCGGAAGATTTCGCTTTTTTTTTTTTTTTTTTTCCTTGGTTCTTCTTTTCGCTGGGCGGCATGACCAAGGGGAAAGACCCCAAAACGGTAGGCCCGCACCACACGCCCGATTTTTTTGTTGATGAAAGTGGATTGAAGCTGGGCGTACGGGTATTGAGCAATCTGGTGCTGGATTACAGTACTAAAATCGGGAAATAATTCAACCTAGATATGAAAAAAACAAACTTTGGGGGCTTGTGCTTTGCTGTTTTTTTGGCCCAGGTCTCCCTCTCGGCGCAAACCGTGTACGACCAAATCGACAAACAAGCCTCCAATATGGACGCCAAGGTCATTGAATGGCGGCGCGACTTGCACCAAAATCCCGAACTCAGCAACCGGGAATTCAAAACCGCTGAAAAGGTAGCCGCACACTTGCGTAGCCTGGGTTTAGAAGTTCGCACCGGGGTAGCCAAAACCGGGGTTATTGGAATTTTGCGCACGGGCAAGCCAGGTCCGGTAGTTGGACTCCGGGCCGATATGGATGGCCTTCCGGTGGTTGAACGGGTAAACCTACCTTTCGCCTCCAAAGCCAAAGGGGAATACCGCGGCGAAGAAGTGGGCGTTATGCACGCCTGCGGCCACGATACCCATGTCGCCATGCTCATGGGCGCTGCCAGTATTTTGACCAATCTCAAAAGCCAGTTGACGGGTACCGTGGTGTTCATCTTCCAGCCTGCTGAAGAAGGTGCTCCTCCGGGAGAAACAGGTGGTGCCAAGCTGATGGTGGATGAAGGTTTGTTGAAAGACCTCAAAGTAAATGTCGTCTTTGGGCAACACATCAATTCCATGATTGAGGTGGGCAACATCAACTTGCGCCCCGGTGGTCTGCTGGCTGCCGCTGACCGTTTTGTGATCAAGGTCAAAGGCAAACAAACCCATGGTTCTCAGCCTTGGGCAGGGGTTGATCCGGTCACCGTAGCTGCTCAGATTGTATTGGGTCTACAAACCATTGTCAGCCGCCAAATGGATCTAACCAAAGAAGCTGCGGTAATTAGTGTAGGTAAAATCACGGGTGGAGTGCGCAACAACATCATCCCTGAAGAAGTGGAACTGGAAGGCACCATCCGCACCCTGGATGTGGCCATGCAGGATGATTTGCACGAACGCCTGCGCCGCACCGCCACCAACATCGCCGAAGCTTCCGGTGCCACCGCTGAAATTGAAATCAACAAATTTGTACCCATTACCTACAACAATGCTGACCTACTGACCAAAATGGGCCCAACGCTGAAGCGGGTATGTGGTGAAGACAACGTAGTGATCAGTCGGGCTACCACTGGCGCTGAAGATTTTGCATTTTTCGCCAATGAGGTACCCAGTTTGTTCTACTTCCTAGGTGGACGTACGCCAAGCCTGGATCCTAAGGCCGCATCCGCACACCACACACCCGATTTCTACATCGATGAGGCCGGGATGAAACTGGGCCTGAGGCTGTTTTGTAACCTCGTGGTTGATTACACCACCAAATTGAAATGCCGAATTTTTCGAATGACGAATGACGAATTGGTGGGCATTGCTCCAAATTCGTCACTCGTCATTCGAAAAATTCGTCAATAAAATCAAATGCCATGCATAAAACCAGATACTTCTTCTTTTTCTTATTCCTTTCCTTGTGCAACGCTGCCTTCGCACAAGTCAAAAAATCCCCCGACCGCAAAGAAGGTGACGGCCCTTACGCCCAACTCATCATCCGCGGCGTGACGCTCATCAACGGCAACGGGGCACCCCCAACCGGCCCAGTCGACGTGGTGGTGGAAAACAACATCATCAAAGAGGTCAAAAACGTAGGTTATCCTGGCGTTCCCATTGATCCCAAAAGCCGCCCACAACTCAAGCCTGGCGGCAAAGAGTACAACTGCGAAGGCATGTACATGTTGCCTGGCCTGATCGACATGCACGGGCACATCGGCGGGCAAGCCCAGGGTGCAGATGCGGAGTACGTGTTCAAACTCTGGATGGGCCACGGCATCACCACTGTACGCGACCCGGGTGCAGGCAATGGCCTGGACTGGGTACTGGAACACAAAAAGCGCAGCGAAAAAAATGAGATCACCGCTCCGCGTTTGGTAGCCTTCTCTTTCTTCGGACAAGGTGCAAAGGATGGCATCAACACGCCCGAACAAGCGCGGGAATGGGTGCGTCAAAACGCCCAAAAAGGAGCTGATGGGATCAAGTTTTTTGGAGCGGCACCCGAAATCATGACGGCAGCACTGGACGAAAACAAAAAGCTCGGATTGCGCTCGGCCTGCCACCACGCCCAAATGGATGTGGCTCGTTGGAACGTACTCAATTCTGCCCGCGCCGGACTCACTACGATGGAGCACTGGTACGGTTTGCCAGAAGCCTTGTTTACCAACCAAACGGTGCAAAATTACCCCCCGGATTACAACTATCAAAACGAGCAAGACCGTTTTGAGCAGGCGGGCAAACTCTGGAAGCAGGCCGCAGCACCTTATTCAGAGCATTGGAAAAAAGTCATGGACGAATTGCTGGCACTGGATTTCACCCTCGATCCCACCTTCAACATCTACGACGCCAACCGCGACCTGATGCGCGCTCGTCGGGCCGAATGGCACGAGGAATACACCCTGCCTTCACTTTGGCGTTTTTACATGCCGAGCCGGATTTCGCATGGTTCTTACTGGCAGGCCTGGGGCACCGAACAAGAGATCAGTTGGAAAGAAAACTACCGCCTGTGGATGACCTTTGTGAACGAGTACAAAAACCGGGGTGGCCGGGTCACAGCGGGCTCTGACTCGGGCTTCATTTACCAATTGTATGGTTTTGCCTTCATCCGCGAATTGGAAATGTTGCGCGAAGCGGGTTTTCATCCCCTGGAAGTGATCAAAAGTGCAACGCTCAATGGCGCAGAAGCGCTGGGCATGGCGGACAAGGTGGGTACCATCCAAGTCGGCAAACTGGCCGATATGGTGATTGTGGAGGAAAATCCCCTGCAAAACCTACAAGTCCTGTACGGAACGGGTGCCATCAAACTGGCCGACGACAACAAGGTTGTCCGGGTTGGTGGCGTGAAGTACACGGTGAAAGATGGGATTGTGTACGATGCCAAACAATTGCTGGCTGATGTGCGCAAGATGGTGGCAGATTCCAAAAAGAAGGAAGATTTTGAGATAGAGCAGCCGGGAACGAAGATTAAGCCTTAACCAAGCATAAGTTGTACCTTGCCGCTTTACGCCGGGGTACAACTTATTTTAGTGCCCAATAAAGCTTTCCAAATGTCCCGAATTTCCTGTCTCCTCCTTATTTGCTGTTTTGCCCTGCACGGCAATGCCCAAACCCTCAACCGTGCTGAATTGCTCAACAAAGTCAAGGGCATGCTCGTTGGTTCGGCTATTGGTGATGCCATGGGTGCACCCACCGAAATGTGGTCGCGGGATTACATCCAAAGGGAATATGGCTTTGTAGATCACCTGGACTCCATGGTGCGCGAGCCTTCACCCGAAGGTACCTGGCTAATGAACTTACCTGCTGGAGGAACTACCGACGATACCCGCTGGAAAAAGCTCACTTTTCAGTACCTGCTCAGTTTGGGCGACCAACCAGAACTCGATGCCAAAAAATTTGCGCAGCACCTGGTCCAGGAATACGATCTGGCGGTAAAAGCTTTGAAAAATACGGAAGGAACGAATCCCGCTGCTTTCGAAGACAAAAGTCGCCGGATGGCCTGGGTACAAGAATGGGCCGCCGTAGCGCGCCCCTTTGCTGCCGGAAAATACCTGGAATACAATGATGCCTTGAGTCGTTTTTATGGCGGGGAAATGGTTTGTGGCGGCTTGTTGTATGCACCTGCTACGGGTGCCTTTTTTCCTGGTGATCCCACCAAAGCTTATCAGGAAACCTTCAAAATCTGCATTTTCGACCTCGGCTATGCCCGCGACCTTAGCGCTCTAATTGCGGCGATGACAGCGCGGGCAATGGCCAAAGATGCCAGTCCGGAAAAAATGCTGGATGTTTTTCGGGATGTCGATCCACAAGGTTTTTTCCAAAGCCGTTTAGTGGGTCGTTCGGCTTATCGCATTTTAAGAGATGCGCGACAGATTGTGTTCGATGCCCAAAAGTTGCAATGGGCCGATGTGGACAGCACCAAATTACTGCCCAAACCCAAATTTCTAAAGGTCAATGCCTTGTATTTGGCTCGAATGCAAAAGGCTTTTGAACTCCTGGATGCCAAAAACCAGGACATGCCTTTCCATGCTGGTGAAATCACCTTACAGGTACTCACCGCCATGATTTTTGCGGATTTTGATTTTGAAAAAGCGCTGGCTTTTTTGATCAATTTTGGGCGGGATAACGATACCACGGGGGCGGTGCTGGGCGGTGTTTTGGGGGCCTATTGGGGCTTCGATCATTTGCCAGCTCGTTTCGTGGAACCAGTATTGCGGGAAAACAAAGCCTTATTGGATACCGATCTGGAACAATTGGCCAATCAATTGACGGACAAAATTTTACAACGAAAAAGACCTTAATGCCCTTTATGCATTTAGACCAAAATCACCTCGACACCATCCATTCCTGGCTCCAGCAAAACCATCTTTTAGTCCCTGAAGAAGAAATTTTGTCTGCCGAAAAAGCTGGCGAAGGCAACATGAATTACACCCTGCGCATCAATAGCAATTTGCGGAGTTTCATCCTCAAACAGGCTCGGCCGTACGTGGAAAAATACCCCAGCATAGCCGCCCCGGTAGAACGGGCAGCGATGGAAGCCGCTTTTTTTAAAGCTGCAGCTCAATGGGAGGGTGTTGGAGAAATGTTGCCCCGTTTGTTGTTTTTCGCCCCAGAAGATCACCTGCAAATGATCGAAGATCTTGGGGCTGGGGCTGATTTTACTGCTTTTTACCAGCGGAAAGAAGTTATCCCACAGAAAGAATTGGCTAGTTTGCTCAAATTTTTACATGCCTTGCACCAACAAAGCCGGGAGAACCCACCTGGCCATAACTTCCAGAATCGCGCCATGCGGGAATTGAACCATTTCCACATTTTTGATTTCCCTTTTCAACCGGAAAATGGATTGAATCTGGATGGCATTCAGGAAGGTTTGCAAGCATTGGCACAGCGTACCATTTTTCAGCAAGCCAAGTTGCGCGAAAAAACCATGGCCTTGGGCTTGCGCTACCTGGCCGATGGGGACACTTTATTGCATGGTGATTTTTTCCCGGGGAGTTGGTTGCGCACCGAGCGGGGTGTTTTTGTCATCGATCCGGAGTTTTGTTTCCAGGGCGATGCCGAGTTTGACCTGGGAGTATGCCTGGCTCATTTGTGCTTTTGTGGAATGGAATGGTCAGTGGCCTTAGACATTTTGCGAGGCCAATATGGTGCGTTTGATGCAGACTTGTGCCAGGATTTTGCAGCGGTGGAAATTTTGCGGCGGATTTATGGCGTGGGGCAGTTGCCGCTGAGTATGAGCATTGCTGAAAAAGAAGCAGTGACTTTAATAGCGATAGAACAGCTCCTTACTTGAGACAAAGCAGCTCAAAAAATCAAGCCCCTCTACTCTCCCACACTCACCTTCCGGTACCAATTCCCTGCCTTGGTCACGTACAACTCATACTGCTCATCGCTCAACAATTGTTCAATTTCGGTGCGTTGAGCCAGCAGCAAACCCCGGAATTTGTTGCGCTTTTCTTCGATGTTGATCGCTTCGTTTTTGCGCATTTGCTGGATTTGCTGGGCGTAATCCAGGTGGATGGTTTTAAAATCCACGAGCTTGTCAGCAGTCAAGTTGAGGTCTTTGGCCAATTGTTCCGACCAGCGATTGGTGCGGAATTCGAGGGTCGTGGTGTCGGCTTGTTGGGCAAAACCCGTTTGCAGGTAGCCAAAGGCCAGGCCGAGCACGAAGCAAAGTGGAAGTAAGTTTCTCATGGTAGATTTTGATATTGGAGCAAAATGAACGCTTATTTTTTTATCGCCCCTTGTGGTTTCAAAACCAATTTAATGCGATTTTTATCGTCGAAGTAACGCTGCGCTGCGGCTTGTATTGCGTTGGCGCTTAAGCCCTCGACCAGTTCCAAGTATTTCTCCGTTTTTAAGCCGTCCAATGCCATGCCTTCTTTGTACCGTTGGTGCAGTTGGGCCAGCCAGAAACTGTTTTCCTGCTCACTTTTCTGACGGTTTTCGCGCTGGGTGGTATTTATCTTTTGCAAAAGTAGCTCATCCGGGCCATTTTTACAAAAATCCGCAATCGCGGCGACCGCTTTTTGCATCAATTCCTCATCCCGTTCGGGTTCGGTGTTAAAGCCCAGGGTGATGCGGTACACTGGTCGGGGATGGTATTCCACATTGCCATTGAAACTGAGGCTATAAATGCCACTTTCCTGTTCGCGTAGTATTTCACGCAACCGGATTTGTAAGGCACTGACCATGCTGCTGAAACGATAACGCTCCTGGGCTGTATTGTCAAATGCACCGTGCCAGGTGTATTCGACCAAGGTTTTGGGTGCCAGGCCACCGCGCGAAACGCTGTCGATGTGACCAGGTTTGAGATCCAGTTTCAAGTCTTGCCAACGCTCTTTTCGCCCTGCGGCGGGAAGGTTGCCCAGGTAAAGCTGGGCCAGGCTTTTCAGTTGATCCAGGTCAAAATCGCCGACAAATACCAGCAACAAATCACTGAGGTCACCAAAACGATCCTGGTGAATCTGTTTGAGGCTCTGGCTGCTGAGTTTGGGCAAATCCTCCAGGCGGTTGAGCCCTCGGCGGGGCGTATCACCGTATTTCACCCTTTGCTTCAGGTCTGCAAACTGGTAATACGGCGTGCTGAGCATGTTCTTCAGCACATTTTCCTGTCGCTTGCGGAAAGAGCTCACACTATTGGTATCAAAACGTGGATGTACAGTATACAAGTAAACGAGCGCCAGCAGGTCTTCCAACTCCGTGCTGCGGCAGGAACCACTAAAGCCCTCCTCCAATTCCCCCAAATAAGGCACCAGACTGACGCTTTTTCCCGTCAGTTTTTCCTGATAATGTACAAAGTCAAATTTGCCCATCCCGCCTTGTTGCAACACATCGGCAAAATAAGCCGCATTGACGTAGAGTGAATCAGGCACCCAGGAATTGCCGCCGGGGCTGGATGAAATCATCAGAATCTGGTCTTTCCGAAAAGTCGTCGGCTTGGCCACAATGCGAATGCCATTGCTGAGTCTGAATTCGCTCACCCCAAATTCAGGATGCGTTTTTTCACTCTGGATGGCTTGTGGAATCAAACCTTCATCCACCCAGGGCTGATCGGCAATGGTGGAATTCTGGGTCGTATCCAGCACTTGAGGTGCGCTGTTTTCGAGGGAATCCAGCAGCTGCCAAACCTTGCTCAAGGTGGGCAGTTTTGAGCGATTTTTTTCTGGCCCAGTTAAAATTAAGACTCTTGAGTTTTTATTTTCCGGTACCGACTGAATCACTTTGGCCAAATCATCCAAAGTGATTTTCCCCAGCAATTCTTGCGTAATCTCATAACGTTGACGGGAGCTGAGGTAGGGAATGTCGTTTGCAAAGGCGTCGCTCAACTGATTGGCCCATGCTGCCGAGGCAGTAGTTTCTTCAGCATTGGCCTGTTGCAGCAAGGCGTTGAGGAATTCTTGTTTTTGCCGGGCCAATTCACCTGGCCCAAAGTTCTGTTGTTTCACTTTTTGCACCTCTTGCCACAGAAGTGTGATTGCCGTAGTCAACTTTGCCTCGGAAGTAAAGGTTGAGAGGGAAAACATCGGGTTTTGCCCCCAATCGCTACCATAACCTAGTCCTGCAAAAGTAAAAGGAGGATCGACTTGTTGCTGCAACCGAATCAAACGACGATTGAGCATGCTATTGTAGAGGTTTCGGCTCAAAAACTCGTGCATTTCAGGGTAAGTTCGCGCAGCAACGGGCCACGGTTTTTTTGCTTTTTGGCGGATGTACAAAAAGGCCTGACAAAAAGCGGCTTCCGGGTCGGTACAGATCTTTTCTCGCCGTTGGGAATTGATCGTATTCGAATAAGTGCGCGGCTTAGGGCCTTTGGCACTTGGTATTCGCCCAAAGCGGCGGGTGATTTCCTGCTCCAGAGCAATGATGTCGATATCCCCGACCGCCACAATGGCCATCAAATCGGGGCGGTACCATTTTTGGTAATACTGCTTCAGGGTCGCTACCGAAGCGTGTTTGATGATGGCGGTATCGCCGATGGGCAAGCGTTGTAGGCGGCGGGAGCCCCGGTATAGCAAAGGTAGATATTGATCTTCCAAACGTTGATTCGGCCCCTGTCGACTGCGCCATTCCGCCAGCACCACTCCTCGTTCTTTTTCTACTTCTTTGGGGTCAAAACTGATGCCTGTCGCCCAATCTTCCAGCACCAATAAACCTTTGTGCAAGTGAGCGCTGTCTTTGCGCACCTGCAACTGGTAAACCGTCTCGCCAAAACTGGTATAGGCATTCAGATCAGCGCCAAAACGCACCCCGGATGACTCCAGGTAGTTGATCAATTCGTTTTTGGGAAAATGGCGGGTACCATTAAAAGCCATGTGTTCCACAAAATGGGCCAGACCGAGTTGTTTGTTGTTTTCCTGGAGGGAGCCTGCTTTGATGGCGAGGCGCAATTCCGCGTAACCTGCTGGTTTGTGATTGGCTTTGAGGTAATAGCGGAGGCCGTTGGGAAGCTGGCCAGTGCGGACGCTGGAATCGTTGGGGAGGGATTGGGCGAATAACATCAAGCCCTTGAATAGAACAAATACTACCAGTAATGAATACTTAGGATAGTGATGACTGCAGATAAACTGGCCGTGCATTACTCTCTGCATGATGTAGATTGTTTCGCGCTTTGCGCAAAATCAAAAGCGACAATAATGGGAACGCGGATGACACGGATTAAGCGGATTTACGCGGATTTTTATCCCGCCTTCGGCGTTATAGAAGAAAAATCCGCGTAAATCCGCTTAATCCGTGTCATCCGCGTTCCCATTGATGTCGCTTATGTAAACAAAGGCGCGGAGCGCCCAAATTACCGTCTCCGCTTCGCCAGCGCACCACCTCCACCGGGAGCACCAGCACCACCAAAGCCTGGCATCTTGCTCATGTTGTGCATCATTTTGCGCATCTGTTCAAATTGCTTGATGAACATGTTCACGTCGTTCAAGGTGCGGCCACAACCCTTAGCAATGCGTTGTTTCCGGCTGATGTTGAGCAGGTCGGGATTGATGCGTTCCTTCGGTGTCATCGATTGGATGATTGCTTCTACTTTTTTGAAGGCATTGTCATCGATTTCTACGTTTTTGGTCAATTTATCCATGCCTGGAATCATGCTCATGATGCTTTTGAGATCACCCATTTTTTTAATCTGGTTGATCTGTGCCATGAAGTCGTTGAAATCGAATTTATTTTTCTGGATTTTTCGCTCCAGATCTTTGGCCAGCTTTTCATCGAATTGCTCCTGGGCCTTTTCTACAAAGGATACAATGTCCCCCATGCCCAGGATCCGCTGCGCCATCCGGTCAGGATAAAACATATCCAGCGTATCCAGCTTTTCGCCCGTGCTGATGAACTTGATGGGTTTTTGTACGGTGTATTTGACCGACAAAGCCGCACCACCACGGGTATCACCATCCATTTTGGTGAGCACCACGCCATCAAAGTTGATGGTTTCGTTGAAGGCCTGAGCGGTGTTCACTGCATCCTGACCAGTCATCGAATCCACAACAAACAAGGTCTCCTGAGGCAGGATGGCATCCTTGATGTTTTTGATTTCGGTCATCATTTCTTCATCGATGGCCAAACGACCAGCGGTATCCACGATGACGACATCACATTTGTTTTCATTGGCGTATTGGATGGCCTTGAGAGCGATCTGTACCGGGTTTTTGTTCTCCGGTTCTTTGTAGATCGGCACGCCAACCTGCTCCGCCAATACCCCCAACTGATCCATGGCCGCAGGGCGATACACGTCGCAAGCAACCAGCAGTGGACTTTTTTTCTTTTGGGTTTTGAGCCAAAGGGCCAGTTTGCCGCTGAAGGTCGTTTTACCCGAACCTTGCAGACCGGCAATCAAAATAACGGTAGGTTTGCCAGCGAGATTGAGCCCGGCTGCCTGTCCACCCATCAAATCAGTCAACTCGTCCATGACGATTTTGATCATCAATTGACCTGGTGAAACGGCTTTGAGCACGTTTTGCGAACCGAGTGCTTTTTCTTTGACCCGATCCGTAAAATCTTTGGCAATTTTATAACTCACGTCAGCATCAACCAAGGCACGACGAATCTCCTTGATGGATGCAGCTACGTTGATCTCCGTTAATTTGTTTTCACCCTTGAGCACCTTTAAGGCACCTTCCAAACGTTCACTTAAACTTTCAAGCATAATTCAATTGATTAAAAACGGACAGCAAAGATACGAAAAAGCTGAAACGAGTAAAGTGGAAAATAAAATTTTGAAGCCTAGATTTTCCCAAGGTTAATTCACCATTTATTCTTGGTGAATTTATTGTACCAATCATAACCATTGAACGACATATTCGCTATATTTAAGCATAAATTTTTCAATGTCCTCAAAAACCCAAATTTTCTTATGTCGACAACTACTCGGATTTTATTGATCCTGGCAGTTTTGATCCTGTACTTTTTTGGTTTACTTCAATTTTGCTCTCGCCAAATTTGTGAAGCCTGCGGTACAGATAAAACAGTTTCAGGTATTCTTGACAATGCCGACTCGCTGAGCCAATATCCCATCCAATTCAAGTATGGTGATATGAATCCGACCAAAGGTCCGGGTTTCGACTCCTTGTTGGCAGCAGTCATGGCAGGCGACAACGATGATAGCATCCTTGAAATCATCGGTTTGTTCTACGAAGACGAAGCAGCACCGGCCGGTTTTGAAACCATGGGCCTGGCACGGGCAACTGCTATCCGCAATGCTTATTTTAAAGACATTCCCGAAGAGCGCATTCGTTTGCGGGGGCGCTTGTTGAACAGCGCAGCACCCTCAGACAAAAATGCCTGGTTGTCGGCCTCGGAATTCAAGTGGCTGCCCAAACAGGAAGTCATTCCTGAATCGGTTGAAGAAATTGCCGATGGGGCCATCATTCGTTTCCCCTTCAACTCTACCGAAAAGGAATACGATCCGAAGGTGGACGCCTATTTACAAACCTTGGCCAAACGGGTTGCCAAAACCGGCGAACGCATTGAGTTGACTGGTCATACCGACAACAAAGGCGAACCGGATTACAACCTACGCCTTGGAGCCAATCGCGCCCGTCAAATTCAGGATCTTTTGGTAAAATTGGGCGTAAAAGCAGACTTGATCAGCACCGCTTCCAAGGGAGAAAGTTTGCCCGTTGCACCAAATACCAGCGAAGAAAACAGCCACAACAACCGCCGTGTTGAGGTGCGTTTGATCAAAAAACAATCCGAAAACCAATAAAAAAATCTACTATGTTGATCCATATTTTGTTGTTTAATTTCACTTCTCTAGCATGTTGGCTGCCGCTGTTGTTGGCCTGCCTATTACCTTTCCTGCTGGGCTGGTTGCTCGGCTCTTTGTTGAGCGGAAAACGGAAAACCAGCGATGGTTCTACGACTGTGGTTGCTGGCGGAAGTCTGGCTGCCGAACGCGATCAAGCCGTTCACCACGCCAGTGATTTGGAAAAAGAAATGTTCGACCTGCGCTACAAACTGGAAGAATGCCAAAAGGACAACGATACCTGGCACAAAAAGACCATGCACGCCGAAGCTGAGGCAGCAGGTTTGAAAGCCAAACTGGAGGTCACCAATGCCAACCTAGCCGCCATGACCATGGCCGCTCAGCCGCCGATCCTGCCTGGAATCGAAATGTCGGCTGCAGCAGCTGGTATTGGCGCAGCAGCAGCCCTAACACCTGTTGCCGGACCAGATACCAGTGGTTATGGGTCTTTGTTTGCCGACGACAATTTGCAAATTGTAGAAGGCATCGGCCCGAAAGTGGAAGTTGTACTAGAAAACGCAGGCATTCAAACCTGGGGCGATTTGGGTGCAAAAACGCCAGATGAACTCCGCGTCATTCTCGCCGCCGCTGGCCTAAGCATGATGAATCCAGATACTTGGCCTCAACAAGCCCAATTGGCCAACGAAGGCAAATGGGATGATTTGATCGAATACCAGCGCTTCCTGGGTGGTGGCCGCGAAACTGCGGGGGATTTTGTGAATCAATCGAAGGTCGAAAGAATGGCCGCCAGTGTGGCAGAATTGCGCAGTGCAGAGTCTCCACGGAGTGTGTACAACCGTTATTTCCTGGACAATAACCTACAAATTATCGAGGGCATTGGGCCCAAAGTAGAAGCCTTGCTGCATGAAAATGGCATTCGTTCCTGGGAAAACCTGGAGGGCAAATCTTCCGATGAGCTCAAAGCCATTCTTGCTGGTGCTGGGTTGAGTATGATGAATCCAGATTCCTGGCCTCGTCAGGCGCAATTGGCCGCAATGGGTGATTGGGATACGCTGGCTAGTTTGCAGCACACCCTTGATGCAGGTCGTAAAAATGTGGGCGATGGAGACAATCCCGCCAAGATTGATCGCCTGGCCGAAAAATTAGGCTCAGCACGTTCCGCTAACCGCGAAGCAGGCATCAATTATGCAGCAGTTTTTGGCTCTGACAACTTGCAAATCATCGAAGGCATTGGACCAAAAGTGGCTGAATTGTTGGCCAGCAATGGGGTTTCCAGTTGGGCTGACCTGGCCAGCAAATCGCCGGATGAAATCAAACCAATTTTGGAAGCAGCTGGTTCTGCCTATAGAATGATGGATCCTACTTCCTGGCCACAACAAGCCAAACTGGCTGCTGAAGGGCAATGGGCTGCTTTGATTGAATACCAACGCTTCTTGGATGGGGGCAAAGAAACCGAGGGTGATTTTGATTCCGCTGCCAAAGCCGAAGACATGGCCCTGAAAGCCCTGGGCTTCAACAATAATCCGGGAGACCTCAAAATCGTGGAAGGCATCGGCCCAAAAATTGAAGAGCTGCTCAAAGCGGCAGGCATCAATACTTTGGATGAATTGTCCAATACGACAGTTGCACGCCTTTACGAAATCCTGGATGCTGCTGGCGACAATTTCCGATTGGCCAAACCCCTTACCTGGCCGCGTCAGGCTGGGCTGGCTGCCGATGGTCGCTGGGATGAGTTGAAAACTTATCAGGATTTTTTGGATAAGGGAAGCAACCCAGCATAGCAGTTGAAATGTTGAAGAGTTGAAAAGAGGCTACCGCAGCGTTTTGCCCAAGTCGCTGCGGCAGCCTCTTTTCAACTCTTCAACTTTTAAACTTTAAACTAAAAAAACAGATGTCATCAAAAATCACCTGGGGTATTGTTTTATTCCTCTTACCCCTGAGCATTTTTGCTCAAAACCCGCCTGCCAAAGGATTCAACGCAGCGGGATCGGATGCGAAAGCCATTGCCATCGCCGATCAAGTGATGGAAGCCATGGGCGGCCGCAAAGCCTGGGACGCTACGCGTTACATCACTTGGAACTTTTTTGGACGGAGAACCTTGTTGTGGGACAAAAAAGCGAGCCAGGTTCGCATCGATATTCCTGGCGACAACAGCACCTACATTGTGGATTTGAACAAAGAAACGGGTCAAATCAAACACAAGGGCACGGTCATGACCCAAGCAGACTCGATCAAAAAATACGCGGGTGTAGCCAAGTCCATCTGGATCAATGATTCCTATTGGTTGGTGATGCCCTATAAGTTGAAAGATTCCGGGGTAACCTTGAAGTACAAAGGGGAAATGCCCACCGAGGCCGGAGTGGCTTCGGATGTGTTGGAACTAACCTTTGAAAATGTGGGCCGGACTCCCGAAAACCGTTACCTGGTGTACGTGGACAAGAGCACTCATTTGGTGGTGCATTGGCAGCATTTCCGCAAGGCTTCGGATGAAAAACCGGGGATGTCTACGCCCTGGAACAATTACCAGAAGCAGGGAAAAATCATGCTCTCGGGCGACCGGGGCGGGAATCGGCAGTTGAGCGATGTTGGTGTGTTGAGTAAGGTGCCGAAGGAGAAGTTTACGACTTTGTAGAATAGGCGGCTTCGCCGCTTGTTTTTTCACCACCTAAGGCATCTAAGAAACACCTCAGGAGCATTGCCCTTCTAAGATGTCCCTTAGATGTCTTAGATGGTTCAATTAAAAATACCTTAGGCGGCTTCGCCGCTTGTTTTTCACCATCTAAGGCATCTAAGAAACACCTCAGGAGCATTGCCCTTCTAAGATGTCCCTTAGATGCCTT
>JAIYAV010000066.1 GCA_027488855.1 Saprospiraceae bacterium | reverse complement strand
GCAAAATAAGGATGATCCGGGTTCACAATCAACTCCTGTCGTTGTGGATGAATGAGCACATCCATATCTTCCAATGGAATTGCACCAAGCAACACTTCACTATCCCCGGGTAAGACCATCGCATTACAAATGGTGCGCCGATTCTTAAATCGCAATTCGACCGAAGAGACAACGTCGTACTCCACAATATCCCCATTGGCCAATTGCCCCATACGTTTTTCAACAATGGGCAGTTGTAGCTGTTCCCGAATGTTTTCATTGATGCACAACATGTATGAACCAGTGTCCACCAATGCAGTCACCCACATTCGTTTCACCTCATCTTGGTCAAGATAGTTTCGACGAGCCAGCGCTAAATCGTCGCCATTGATGAGTTCTATTTCCGCATGTATCAGTCCCATATTTTATTTTCAATTTTGCGTTTTAAAAATACAAATAATCAGTTAATAAAACAAATTTTCTCAACAAAACAATCCTTCATTTATCTAAAAAACCCTAAAAACAAAAAGAGGATTCCAGCCATACAGCCGAAATCCTCTTTTATGTGGAACCAAAAAACGGTTATCCCTGAACTTGGGTAACGTTCTTTTGGAATTTACGCTCCTTAATGCGGGCCTTCTTACCAATGAGGTCACGCAGATAGAACAAACGAGCACGGCGTACTTTACCACGCTTGGTTACTTGAACATCTACGATATTTGGAGAAGCGAATGGGAAAATACGCTCTACCCCAACGCCATTGGAAATTTTTCTTACGGTGAAAGTTTTAGTTGCTCCAGTACCTTTAACCTGGATCACATCACCACGGAAAGACTGGATACGCTCCTTGTCTCCCTCGATAATCTTATAGTTCACCACTACATTATCACCAGCACGGAAGGCTGGAATCTCTGCTCCTCTAACCGGAGTCAACTGCTCATGAACAAACTTTATCGCATCCATCACGCAAAAATTTTACTTTTTTCTTTAGCCGTGCAAAGGTAAATGATTTTTAGAAATCAAAAGGGTTTTTACTAAAAAGTTTTTAAATTATGATGGCCAATAACCTCGGGTTTGTATGATCAGCGCACCAGCGTTACAAAACCTTTGAGTTCATAAGGGTTTCCCCGAGGGTCACGATAGGTTACCAATACCACGTAGACGCCCGGTGGCGATTCTATCCCGGTATTGAACTTGCGTCCGTTCCAGCCTTGATTGGGTTGATCGGTTTGGTAGATCATTTCGCCCCAGCGATTCCAGATGGTAAAATTGAAGGATTTGGCACCAGCCATCACCCCTACCCCTTTGAATTCATCGTTGACCGAGTCGCCGTTGGGGGTAAAAGCATTGGGCAAAAAATAGCGCACTTCCGGTCGGATGTCCAGGATTTTGTCCAAGGTATCCAGGCAATTGACCGAATTGACCACAATCTGCCGGACGATGATTCGCCCTGTATCCGGCGGTGAAAAACTGGGACTTCGCTCCGTAAAATTCCGGCCATTGCTGAGTTGCCAATTCCAGCGAATGGCCCCTTGCGATTCATCGTAGAGATTGATGATAGGCGTTAAATTGGAAGCAATCGGCGGATCGATCATAAAGCCTGCACTGGGCGAGGGGCGTACCTTGATCAAACCGGGAAACACTGTATCGGTTTTACATCCGATGGGCGAAACGATGTCCAAGGAAACCGTAAACACTCCAGGATCCTCATAGATGTAATTGGGACTAATGACTTTGGAGCTACCCCCATCGCCAAAATCCCAGTCAATTTTATACGTGGAATCGATCGGAAAGGATAGATTGTTGAACTTGACCCTCAGTGGAGCACAGCCTTCTGAGGCACTGGGCGAAATCACGAGCAAGGCTGGCACCGGAAAGTAGTTGATGGTTTTAGTCACCTTTTCAATGCACTTGTTGGTGTCGCGAACGGTGAGGGTTACCGGGATTTTTCCAGGCTTTCGGTATTGGTATTCAGGGTTTTGTCGCCTACTGGTAAACTTATCCCCCAAATCCCAATTCCAACTGGTGAGAAATTTCCCACCTGAAACCGACTTATCGGTAAATTTTACTGGCCCAGCCACACAGGTGTCGTATTCGTATTCAAAATCGGCCTTTAAAGCCGGATAAATGTTGACAAAAATTTTGGCGGTATCCCCACATTCAGTGCCTTTGTTCAGGATGAGTCGTCCGTTGTAAGTGCCTACGCCTGGAAAAAGGATCGAAGGCTCCCATTCGGAGGAGGTGATCTTGCGGTTGCTCAGGTCGAATTCCCAGTCGAAGGATCGGATAAAAGAACGTGGGGTACTTTCATTGATGAATTTCACTTCGGTTGGCCCACAAGAGTTGACGAGGTATTCCTTGTCTTTGATTTTGAGATCCTCCTTGATGTCAGCGATCAGTTTGGGGTCGCATTTGGCTACATTGAACTGAAAATCTCGGAAAATTCGACTCAACAATACTCCGTTGCGGTATTCGGATACACAGACCCCTACCACGTATTGCCCAATGGGGTTGGGTTTCCCGGTAATCAGTCCGGTTTGTGGATTGATCGTTAGGGCTGGATCCCCACTAATGGGAGAAGTTGCAGAATACAATGGCGGGCGAAATGGCACAAACTTGTAAGGCGGTGGGCATCCAGGGTTGGGATAAGCGCCATCACAAGTATTGTAAATAAAGGGCTCCAGGTTATTTGCCCCGCCATCAAAAGGTGGGCAAAATTCATACACCAGTTGATCTCCATCGGCGTCCCGAGCCGAGTGGTCGTACTTGAGGTTAAAATTGGCACAAACTACGGTAGGAGGAAAGGTATTGAACTCCGGGCTATTGTTGCAAACGCGTTGTGCCTCAGGTGTGATTTCCACCATGTAAGTTGCGCCCCAGGTGTCGGGATTTACAATATTGGTGATGGTTTCATTGCGACAACAGCGTTGGTAGCTGATGAAATAACTGTTGTCAGGGCTATTGGGCAAACGGAGCCCGAAACGACTCAGGCGGAAGATGTAGATGCCCTCCTCTGTACAAACTGCCGGGGGCTCCAAACAGGGATAATCCGGTCGATCAATGTTTTTGCGCTCAGTTAGGGGTACATTCAATCTGGCAATGGCACTGTTTTGCCCATTACAAGGTGCGGTAGGCCCACAACGATATACCCCGATGAATGCAACTGGGTCAATTTCAGCGCAGCGGGTGCAAAAACAATCGCGGTACACTTTGAGCGTAAATTCATAATCCCCATTGCCCAAACAGCGGTAAGTCATCGAACCACCAATGATGTGGCGGCCATACAAAGCAGCAGGAATCAGGGCAAAGCAAAAAAGCACAATTCGGCTCCATCTCATAGTATTGTTCATATCCGGTGTCGTGTCTTGGATTTGACTTTATGCATACAAGGTCGCTTGGCCATAAAGTCTATTGCGAAAGTCATCATTTTTTTCCTTAAATTCTACCGCAAAAGCGTTACAGTGCCTTGTTTAGTGACTGTTTTGCCAGCAGCAGACTGAAAAACCAACTGATAAAGGTATACACCCTGAGCACAATTTTCACCATCATTGTTCACTTTGCCATTCCAGGCCGCTTCGGGGTCGTTCGTTTGGTACAACAAGTGCCCCCAACGGGAATAAATCCGGAACTCATACCCGCTAAATCCGGGTAGCAGCCCTAATGGTTTAAAGACTGCATTTGTGGGATTTCCGTTGGGCGCAAAGGCGTTGGGAATGTATAAGGCATCCACTGCTTTAATTTTGACCACTTTGGTCACTGAGTCCCGGCAAAATCGGCCATTGCCAACCACTAGTTTTATCGGGTATTCGCCTTCAAAAGGGAAGGTAAAAACGGGATTGCGCTCGGCAGACTGGCCTTTACCGCCAAAATCCCAGTTCCAGTTGTTGGCTAAGGTCGAGGTTTCTGTAAAAGTCACCTCGGGGTTTCGCGCACTAGGTTGTTCCGGGGTAAAAGTAAAATCGACACTCGGTTTTTCTACTACCCCGATTGGCGCGTTGGCATTGTCGCCTTGCACATTACAGCTGCCCGGAGCAGACAAGCGGTAGGAAACCACATAAGTACCCGCGTTGGGGTAGGTTTTAGTCACCTTCAATCCAGTAGCGTTGGTCCCGTCACCAAAATCCCATTCCACCAAATAACGGGGGTGATTCATTACGGGAGGGACTTCCAGCGCAAGGTTCAATTGCCCAGATTGGGTGCAGATTTCCCGAGCTGAGACCTGTAGCCGCACAGCATTGGCCGGTGCTGGGAAGTAGCTGATGTTTTGTCGGGCGGTATCGCGGCAACCCGTATTGGTCAAAATGGCCAAACTCACCGGGTAGGTTCCAGCCAGGGCATAATTGTGCCGGGGCGAGGTTTCGGTGGATTTCATGTTGTCGCCAAAATTCCATTCCACGCTGCGGTAAACGGCGCCCTGGTTCAATTGGGAGCTGTTGTTGAATTGAACGGGGGCAATGTCACAACCCGGTAGAACGGCGTCAAACTGCGCTGTGACCGAAGGAAAAACCTGTACAAAAACCCGCGCTGTATCGGTACAAACGGTGCCAGGATTGAGGATCATCAAGCCCGAATAGCTACCCGGGGTGCCAAAATCAAAACTGGCGTCTTTGGTATCGCGTACTTCCGTTTTGCCGTTGATGTTGAATGCCCAACGGTAGGCGAATACTTTATCTAGGCCGGTACTGGTATTGCTGAAATTGAGGTTGGGTTTGTTGCAGGATTTGACCCAAAAACTGCCCTGCCCATTGCTGCTGTCCGATTTGACCATGGCATCAATGGTGAAGTTACAGTTGCTGACCTTGATTCGAATATCCCGACGAATCATGCCGATCAATACTCCATTGCGGTATTCTTTGATACAAATGCCCAGGGTGTATTGGCCCAGGGCACGGGGCAAGGTTCTTAAAATTCCGGTCGTGGAATCAATGCTCAAGGTTCCGGTATTCCCCAAAGGGCGATTGAAGGAAAATGTAGGTAAAAAAGGCAATTCCTCGTAGGGGCCGGGCGTAGCGGGATCGGGTTTGATCCCCTGGGGAGTGCTGGTCAGGTGCATGTCGTTTTGGCCGCCGCCTAAGGGGCCGCCACCGAGCAAAGGTGCGCAGAGGTGATAGGTCAAACGGTCGCCGTCTTTGTCGGCTACTTGTAATTGGATGGCCGATGAAATGCCTACACACAATTCACTTCTGGGCACCGCAGTAAATCGTGGACTACTGCTGAGGTTGCGTTGTGCCTGTGGACTGATTTGCACCGTCAGGGTAATGCCCAGAGTACCCGCACTATTGGGAATATTGCCAATGGCCGCATTGCGGCAGCATACTTGGTAGGTTAAGGTGTATGCTTGATCCGAACGAATCAATTCCAGGGTGTCGCTGTACACCGCTTCCTCTTCACAAAAACCGGGCGGAACAATTAAGCAAGGATTGCTTTGGTCTGGTGGCACTTTGGTTATTTTAGGGCCGCTGATGCGCAGATTGCGCAAGGGACGGGTATTGTTTCCCAAATAAATGGCAATGGGAACCGTTCGGTCAAAAGCCGCACCGCCATTGCAGTCCCGCACCAATACCAGCACCACCCGGTACAACAAAGTATCGCTGCCAACTCGTCCACCTTTAAAGCCAACAAACTCATAATTGATTTCCCCACCAATGATGTGGCTGGCCTTTAACGTCGTGGAGCTTACCATAGCCGCCAAAATCAGGCATATAGCAAGCAATAAGCGGGCAGGTCGAACCGTTAATGAGGTTTTGAAAATTAGCCTTTTTACCCTTGTACAAAAATTAGCACTCATTTTACACATGCGTCTGATTTTGAAAAACAGGGAATAAACCTGGAATGAACTAGAATGAAGATGACCTATACCAACGTAAAACAAATGGCGCAGCATTACGATTTTGAAGGGGCAGAAAAAATTTTGTCTTCTGGAGGTCTTGTACTGTTGCCGACAGATACCCTGTGGAGCATTGCTTGTTTGCCAAGTCAGCCAGACTCACTCAATCGACTCATTCAACTCAAACGCCAAAATTACGCGGATAATTTTGAGCTCATGGTCAATTCTATCTCCATGCTCAAGCATTATGTCGATCATCTGCATCCCCGCCTGGAAACCCTGCTGGCCTATCACCTGCGCCCGCTGACCATGATTTTCGACAATCCATCCAATTTATCTCCTTTAGCTTTGAGTGCGACTGGGCAAATCCACATTCGAATCGTACAAGACCCCTTCTGCGCAGGACTGCTAGAACAGCTCAACGGGCCCCTCATCACCACCTATGCACATACCCATGATACAGCGCCTCCAATCAATTTTGGGGCCATCAGCTCCGAAATCATTCAGGGCGTAGACTATGTGGTGAAATACCGCCAAAATGATAAGAACCTGGACGAATTGCCCGTAATGGTGAAATTGTTGGAGGATCAGGAGGAGCTGGAGTTTGTGAGGGAGTGAGGAGAGTGACGAATGATTCGAATGACGAGGGACGAATGGGGGCGCTGGGGTCTGGCCTCTTATCACATTGTACAGCTTTTAAACCCACCTCGAACCGCGGCAGCGGTTAAATTTAGAATAGCCCCGGTCGTCCGGGAATTTCCGGTATTCGGAGTGTTTTGCAACCACGGCAGTGGTTCAACGATTGTGTTGCTTAGTTCAAGCTCTTTAAAGATACATGACTTACTTCCATTTTTCAATAAAATAAGGCAATTTATCCAGATTCGGCCTTTTCCAGCCTTCCTTGTCACTCGCAAAATTTCGCCCTTTCTAAATTTCCCTCAAAACCCCT
>JAIYAV010000100.1 GCA_027488855.1 Saprospiraceae bacterium | reverse complement strand
CTGCGACAAATGCAATGATCACGGTAACATTGGTGATCTGTGTTGAGGCGCATTCCAAAATTGATGGGGACTGCGACAGGTAATTGTTGTGCTGCAGATGTCAATGTGATGTTGAAGCGCATTCCAAAATTGATGGGGACTGCGACGTGTACACCGCGTGGTTGAACGTGCGGTTGGTCTGTTGAAGCGCATTCCAAAATTGATGGGGACTGCGACTGCCCATCAGTAGAAAAATTAAAACGGTCGTCATGTTGAAGCGCATTCCAAAATTGATGGGGACTGCGACCAATTACAAACTCCAGCATTTCGTACTCGTTAGTTGAAGCGCATTCCAAAATTGATGGGGACTGCGACGGATGAACATCAAAGCGCACAAGCTTGAAAGATTCAACAAATAAGCTTAATTTTGTGTATGGCAAGAGATATCAATCACCAGATCGTAAAAGCATTGCTTATTCAAGAAGGGTGGGAAATTACGCATGATCCCTATATCCTGGAGGATTTAAACCCGGACTGGGAAATTGATTTAGGTGCAGAAAAGATGATTGCTGCAGAAAAAGAGCGAGAAAAGATCGCTGTAGAAATAAAAGGGTTCCGAGAAGCTTCCTTTGCTTATGAATTTCATGGCGCGGTTGGTCAATACATCAATTATCGGATTGGCCTGGAAACGGTAGAACCTGAACGAGTACTAATTCTAGCGGTGCCAATCGAAGTGTATGAGACCCATTTTTTGCGGCAAGGTGTGCGTTTATCAGTTGAAAAAAACCAGATCAAACTTTTGATCTACAATTCATCGACCAAAAAAATTGAAAAATGGATGCTGTAAGCGAAAAAATCATCAAATACCAAGAGATCATTTTTCAATACCTTGAAGAACTTGCCTCAGAACGCAACAACGCATCAGCTCAACATTTAGAGTACCAAGTTATTTCAGATACAAAACGCAATCACTTCCAATTGGTGCGTTTGGGCTGGGCCAAATATAAATTTGTGCATTTGGTACTGTTGCACTTCGATATCAAGCCAACTGGTGAAATTTGGTTGCAATTGAACAATACTGAAATATTGGTTGATCGAGAACTCGTTCTACGAGGTGTAAATCCTGCTGATTTTGTTATTGCTTTTCAGCCTGAGTACATGAGGCAGGCTTTGGTGTGAAATAGGTACGCTTTCCAGAATTATACATTTAGCCACCATACAACAATGGATAATCGAGGATATTGAAGCACAAGGGGTGCCCAAATCCGAAATTGTATTGGCTTTTCAAGCTCCTAGCTATCGGCAGTTTACGGAATATGCTTCGGCTTGATTTTTTAGTGAAAAGTTTTGTGGGAACTTCTATTATCAACCTTCGGAAAATACAACGTTAACATGGATACAGTGACTAAGCACAAACATTTGGTTAGGCGTTTGTTAACCGAAATAGCAGACCGCTTTCGCCAGAGTAAGCGTTGGGAGATCATCGAAGCATTTGATGAAGAACATGGTCAGTACCTATTGCTCACAGATGGATGGCAAGGTGAAAAAAGGGAATATGGCTGTTTTATGCACCTGGAGGTCAAATCGGATGGCAAGATTTGGTTGCGTAGAGATGGTACTGATTTAGATATCGGCCAACAATTGTTGGATGAAGGTGTGGCTAAATCAGAGCTGGTGCTGGCTTTCCATTCTCCCAAGATGCGGGAGTTGTCCGATTTTGCAGTGTCGTGATTATTGTAGCTTCATGAGGGAAAAGTGAAATTTTGGTTTTTGATCCACTAACCAATACCATACAACAATGGATACATTGAATTTGCATCGAAAAATTGTCTTAAATGCGTTGACCGATTATGTCAACCAAAGGCAAAACAATGTCCAAGAAGGTATAGAAACCTTGCTCATTGTGGATGAACATAAACATCATTATGAAGTAAAAACCTATGGTTGGAGAGGGGATAAGCACTTGTATTTTACCATTTTCCATTTTGAAGTAAAACCCAATGGCAAAATATGGGTGCACGCCAACAACTCAGATTATGATATCATCGAGGATATTGAAGCACAAGGGGTGCCCAAATCCGAAATTGTATTGGCTTTTCAAGCTCCTAGCTATCGGCAGTTTACGGAATATGCACTGGCTTGATTTTTTGGTATCAGTCAGGACTATACATTCCATTGCGCAAGTCTCAACAGTTCTGCATTAAAAATGCCCAACAAAAAATTGGATGTGGCCACGAAAAACTTTAACTTTGTCAACAAAAGTTAGCATTTATGACGGAGCCATTGTTCATCAATCCTTTCACGGATTTTGGTTTCAAAAAGATCTTTGGCGAAGAGCAGAACAAAGACTTGCTCATCGATTTTTTGAATGAACTATTGGCTGCTCAAAACCAGCACATCAGCGAGTTGGTGTTCAAAAAAAACGATCGTCTGGGGAGCGATGACCTGGATCGGAAAGTTGTGTTTGACCTTTATTGTGAAAACGAGCAAGGCGAAAAATTCACCGTCGAGTTACAAAAGGCCAAACAGACATTTTTCAAAGACCGAATGTTGTATTACAGCAGTTTTTCGGTACAGGAGCAAGGTCAGAAGGGAGATTGGGATTACCAACTCAAAGCGATTTATGTGATCGCTATCCTCGATTTTATCATGGATGAAGACAATAGTGACAAAATTGTGGTCAGCAAAAACAAGATGATGGACATAGAACGTTACAAGGTATTTTATGACAAACTGACCTTTGTGACCTTGCAGATGCCCAATTTTTCCAAGGAAGAACATGAATTGGAAAGCAATTTTGACAAATGGTTGTATGTAATCAAAAATTTGCATAAGCTGGATCATATACCCGAAAGCATTCAGGAGCGGGTATTTCAGAAGTTGTTCAAAGTAGCTTCGTACACAGCTTTGAGCAAGGAGGAAAAATTTAAATACGAAGACAGCTTGAAGTATTACAATGATTTGAAAAATTCCCTGGATACTGCCCAAGAGGAGGGCTATCAAGAGGGATACCAGGACGCACAGGTGGTATATGAAGCCAAATTAGCGGAAGAAAAACAACGAGCAGAACAAGCACTTAAATTGCAAGAAGAAGCTTTGCTATTGCTTGAAAATGAGCGAAATAAACTTGCTCAAAGTGTCATGAATATGCACAACATAGGCCTCGATAAAGCTCAAATTGCTCAAATCACCAATCGGAGTATTGCCGAGATTGAAGCGTTGTTGGGTGAAAAATAGCAGTCGGAATTCTCTTCCCTGTATGCCTAGAAACGCTCACTCCTCTCTATACCCCCCCTTACTCAATTTATTCCCTTTCAAATAAATAGCTCCATTTTTCAAATCAATGACAATCTGAAACCGCTTCAGTACATCACCACCCATAATACTCATTTTTTGCCGACCAATGGCACCCTCAAAAAAGCCGACGGGTACATTGCTGAGGGTATTTTTTCCAAGCGATAACCCCGGCAGAATGGCTTTTTGTGTTCTGATGACATTGCCATAGGAGTCTTTCAAGTCCTTTGTGCCGATGATGGTTAGTTTTTCGCCCAGTTGATTCTCACTGGCGAACTGGTCATCCAAAAGGAGTCCCCCGGAGTATCCCGAATGGATCAAAAAGGGGTGGATGATGACTGTATCCCCGAGCGCACAACTGGCTTCGATAAACATCAAATCACCCTCAATGGTCAATTTAAATTGCTCGTATTTTTTGAGCTTTTTGGGCAGAGTGGGGGAGACCAGCATGATTTTTTGCTCAAAATCCAGTTGAATGCATTGGCCTTTGAAGAGGTCGAGGCCAAATTTCCCATCCGTATCGGGGCCTGAAAACTTATTTTCCCAAATCTCAATGCCATTCATCAGCATACCTCCTATGCGCAGGGAGTTGTTGGCGCTGTACCTTGCGGTATTTGCTGCGCCACCCCAGCTTTGGATACCATCCGTTGTTCCATTGAAACGCAGGCTTTTGAGTTTTTTAGTGGCGTCCTCAGTCAGGGTAACATCGCTGGCGGCGGTGTGAAACATCAAATGGAGCGTATCCGTCTCGTTCAGGATGGCGGGCACGGCGATGTTGTTGTGGGCAGTCAATTGGAAGGGGATACGGAGGATTTGGGTTTGGCTGATGGCGAAACCTGGAAGGGCAAACAAGGCGATGAAGAGGTGGAATTTAAGGTGCTGCATGGGTGGATGGGAGTTTGATTAAACAAAAAAAACGAAGGATGACCTTTTATGTTGTCAGGGCACCAGGCTGTTTATGGTCTTCCAGATTCCATCAGGATGCTCAATCGGACTTAGGAAGACCCTATGCCAGAGCCAATCTAAATTTCCAAAACCCCCAAAACCTCCCTATCTTTGGGCCACAAGCCAAGCATGATGCAGCAACTACCCATCGGAGAACAAAACTTTGCCAAACTGCGCCAGCAGAACATGTTGTACGTTGACAAAACGGAGCAAATTTACCAATTGCTCAAGGGCAGTAGTTACAACTTCCTTTCCCGGCCTCGTCGCTTTGGCAAATCGCTCACCCTTTCCACCATTCGGAATATTTTTCAAGGCGAAAAGGAATTTTTCAAAGGTTTATGGATTGAGGATCAATGGGATTGGGTCCTAAAACATCCGGTGATCCATTTGTCTTTCAATCGGATTGGGTATGCCGAGATCGGCCTGGCTGCGGCACTCACCAAAGCGCTGCGACAAGTTGCGGATGATTTTGGAGTGGAAGTAAAGTCTACAACCCCGGGGCTGCTTTTACGTGAACTGATCCTTGCAACGGCTGCGAAGCATGGCACGGTGGTATTGTTGATTGATGAATACGACAAACCACTGATTGATTATTTGAATAAAAATGAGTTGCCGATTGCCAAAGAAAACCGAGCAATCCTTAAAAGTTTTTATAGTGGCCTCAAAGACGATGCTGCCCAGGCTGCCTTACGCTTTTTCCTGATCACCGGCGTGTCCAAATTCAGCCAGGTGAGTCTGTTTTCGGATTTGAACTACCTTTCAGATTTAAGTTTGGATGCTAGGTTCGGTACTTTAGTCGGATACACCCAAACCGAATTATTGGACAATTTTACCGATTACCTCAGCGCTTTGAACCGCGCTTTGCCCAATTTGAACCAAGCCGAACTCATTGAACGCATTCGGGAATGGTACAATGGCTACAGTTGGGACGGGGTAAGTAGGGTTTACAATCCCTTTTCCATTTTATTGCTTTTTCAAAAATTGCAGTTTGGCGATTTTTGGTTCAAAAGCGGAACTCCGACATTTTTAATCAACTTGCTCAAAGAACAGGAACTGTACATGGTAGATGAAATGCGCGTTTCGGGCATTCTTTTCGACAGTTACGATCTCGAAAACATGGATGCCCGCGCCCTGATGTTTCAAACCGGCTATTTGACCGTCAAGCAGTACGACCCCTACCGCAACCGTTATACCCTCGCTTACCCCAATCGAGAAGTAGAAGAAGCGATGAACAATTACCTCATCGGCTCATTGCTCAACCGCATGCCCGCTGATGCCTTGCGCCCGGTAGAGTTGCTGGAGGACGGCTTCCTACAAAACGACCTGCCCAAAGTCATCACCGTCATCAACTCCTTACTCAAAGACTTGCCCAGCCACTTACTCGACGACAAAACCGAGCATTTTTACCATGCCCTTGTGCACTTGCATTTCCGTTACCTGGGGCTGTATTTGGAGAGCGAAGTGCATACCTCTGATGGGCGGATGGATGCCGTAGTACAAACCCCTACCCATGTGTACATCATCGAATTCAAATTGAACGTAGATGCAAACTTTGCCTTGGCTCAAATTGTAGAAAAACAATACGCCGAAAAATACCGCTTGAGCCAAAAGAAGATCATTGGCTTGGGGATCAGTTTTGATACCATCAAAAAAGCGGTAAGGGATTGGGTGAGCAAAGAAGTATAACCAAAGTTAAGTCGAGTTGCATAATTCCGGATTTTACGGTACGTTCTCACCGGAATTATGCACTATACTCATTTTCTGCCGACCAGTCATACACATGCTGACCTTCGTACAAGAGGAGTACCGCGACAGAAAAAGAAATTCCCTTTTGTTTTTTTACCCCATCAATCATTCACAATCACCTGTTCCTTCACCCAGGTTCCTGGCTCCAACACAAAGTGAGACTCCGCCGAAACCCCAATCTTTTTCAGCAACAAATACCCCTTGAGCAACAACTGCTCGCGAATCGGCATCACTGGCGAAATCAGGAAAGCCGTATCCAGCAGCACAAAACGGAAATCCGGCCCTACGTTGTGCTCTTGCAAAGTATGGTAGTGGTTTTTCAATTGAATTTTGCCCTGTGCCGCCAATTCATTCACTGCCCGAGGGAAAAACTCACTGACATCCGGGTGGATTTTATAGCCCAAATGAAAATCAAGACGATAAATCAAACCCGCTTCCAACTCGGTGAACTTGTAATAATTGGTATACGGTTCATCCTCTTCCGAAAAGTGCAGGAGCCAGTACACATCTGCCCGTTTGGGTTGGCCCTGGTAAATGGACTGCGGAATCGCTTCTTCGATCAGGTCTTTTTTGCGCGTTGAGGTCAAAAAGACCAGATGAGAAGAGAACAAGGGAATCCCTTCATCCTGGCTTACTGCTCTGATGGTGGGCAATACCCGGGAAAGCATGATCACATTTCGTTTCTGTTTGGTGATGAGTTTGGCGTTGTAAACCGTGAACATCACCAGGAAAAATACCCCACCTAGAATCAGTGCAAATTCGGCACCGTGCCCGATTTTTTGAATGTTGGCGCTGAAGAAAACCCCTTCAATGGCCAAAAA
Source organism: Saprospiraceae bacterium (assembly GCA_027488855.1). Classification (GTDB taxonomy): domain Bacteria; phylum Bacteroidota; class Bacteroidia; order Chitinophagales; family Saprospiraceae; genus Haliscomenobacter. Next base: position 7,343 of record JAIYAV010000100.1, on the reverse strand, counting down.
CAAAGCGATCAACAGATAAATCGCCCATTGTGGCATGGCCTTGCGACTGGTCAGGTAGAAATACAAGAGCAAGGTAGTAGACAACATGGCAATGGTGATCGCAATGCCATACGCCGCTTCCATGGCTGCCGATTTTTTGAAGAAGAGCACCACAAATACACAACCTGCAAACAACAACCAGTTCACAAAGGGAATGTACATCTGTGAACGGTGTTTGGAGGGGTGATACACCACAATGCGGAACCAGGTCTTGATGCGCAATGCTTCATGAATCAAGGAGAAAGACCCTGTAATCAATGCCTGACTGGCAATGATGGCGGCTATGGTAGAAATGGCCGAGCCAAAGGGTACAAACCAATGGGGCATGATCCCGGCAAAGGGGTTCGCTTGGAGCTTCTCTCCCACATGCTCCATCATCCAGGCCCCTTGGCCCAGGTAGTTGAGCAAGAGGGCTATTTTGACAAAAATCCAGGAAATCTGGATGTTGCGTTTGCCCACGTGGCCCAAGTCCGAATACAAGGCTTCTGCCCCGGTAACGCAAAGAAAAACCGCCCCGACTACCCACCAAGCGTTGTGGGAGTGTTGGAACAATTTGACGGCGTAATAAGGATTTAAGGCCAAAAAAATCTCAGGATGCCCAATGATTGCCCCAACTCCCAGCACGATCAACATGGTAAACCAGATCAACATCAAGGGGCCAAAAAACTTGCCAATGACATCGGTCCCAAACTGTTGAAACAAAAAAATGGCAACCAAAATGGCAATAACTCCAGGAACTATAGGTAGCGAAGGCAGTGCCTTTTGCGCGACCTCCAGCGATGAAGTCAAGGAAATGGCCGGTGTGATCATCCCGTCGGCAATCAAGGCCGCACAACCAATCATGGCTACATAAATGGTCCATTTGGGTGCCCGCCGCCTGACGAGGGAGTACAAGGCAAAAATCCCTCCTTCACCATTGTTGTCGGCATTCAGCGTGATGAAGATGTATTTGAAGGTGGCTTGTAAGGTGAGCGTCCAAAAAATGAGCGAAATCCCCCCGTAAATGAGCTCTTGGGTCAAGATGTCTTGACCGGCAATAGCGGTAAAAACATAGAGAGGAGAGGTTCCGATATCACCGTAAACAATGCCTAATGTTACAATGAGACTGGCAAATGTTACCTTGTGCTGTTGTTGGTCTTTCACGGATTTGTCAACTTGGTTTACGAAATACTTTGTGAGTGAGGCAAAGGTAAACCAAATGAGATATTCACCTAAAAAATTAGTGAAAATAAAATAAGGGTTGCCCCTACGGTTATGCCTAAACCTCTCTGTATACCTTGGGGCGATTGCTCCTGGCAAATGGCCGGATGATCAGCCGCAGTGCCCGGTCGTAGGTGAGGTAATTGTACACCCAACCCCAGAGGGTCGTGATTTTGTTGCGGAAGCCCACCAGGTACATGATGTGTACAAACATCCACATCAACCATGCGACGATGCCGTGAAAAGTTTGGCCCAAAAAGTTGACCACGGCTTTATTGCGACCAATCGTCGCCATGGTGCCTTTGTCAAGGTATTTGAAGGGTTTCCATTCCTGGCCTTTTTTCAGGCGAATCAGGTTAGCACCCAATTGTCCTCCCTGTTGGATGGCTACGGGGGCCATCATGGGGTAGCCACGGGGCGTCTCAGGCGTGATCATGGCCGCAGCGTCGCCGAGTACGTACAGGCCGTCGTAGCCCAAAACCCGGTTGAACGCGTCCACTTGTACCCGGTTGCCGCCCACGATTTTGTCACTGGAGATGCCTTCAGGAAATTGACCTTTCACACCTGCTGCCCAAATCAGGGTTTCGGTAGGCAATTTGAACCCATCTTTCGTAATCAACACCGCACCATCATAGAAGGAAACCTCTGCATTCAAATTGACTTCTACATCTAGCGCTTTCAAGTCCTTTAGGGCACGGGCACTGGCACTTTCACTCATGCCACCCAGGAGTTTAGGGCCGGCTTCGAGCAGGACAATCCGCATGCGGCGCATGTCCAGATCGGGATAATCTTTGGGGAAAACGAATTTTTTCATCTCGCCCAATGCCCCGGCCAACTCTACTCCGGTCGGGCCACCACCGACAATGGCAATATTGATCAAAGAATCTTGGGCCAGCGTATCGGGTAAAACGCTGGCTTTTTCAAAATTTTGCAGGATGAAACTCCGCAAATTCAGTGCTTCGGGCACCGATTTCAAGCCCATCATGTGTTCTTCCTGCTGGGCAAAGCCAAAAAAGTTCGTTTGGCTACCCGTAGCGACCACCAAATGATCGTAGCTGATGTCGCCGATATTGGTTTCTACTTTTTTTTGCTCGGGGTCAATCCGTTGTACTTCGGCCATGCGGAACGAAAGTTTGGGATTGCCTTGGAATATCTTGCGGATGGGGTAGGCGATGCTGTCGGGTTCGAGGCCTCCGGTGGCCACTTGGTACAACAGGGGTTGGAAAGTATGGTAATTGTTGCGGTCCAACATGACGACCTGATATTGTTGCTTGCGCAGCTTCTTGGCCAGGGCCAATCCTGCAAAACCGCCACCAACGACTACAACTCTGGGGTGATCGGGGATAATGGGAAGGTTAGCGTCCATATGCTGATGTTTTTCTTTGTTTGAGTTTAAAACTAAGTCAAAGGTAGGCCAATTGGAGTTACAAATCAACCAATATTTTCAATATTTTCAATTTTAATTGAAAATAGATGGAATCAACTGTTTTTGGCTAAAACCGAACAATCCTGTTGTTTATTGGCCCAGATAGCCCAATTTATATTGCTCCTTTAGCACCAAAATGGATATAACAGATTGTACCAAGCAGGAATTTTTCGCTATTATTGTTTTATTCGACAGTTTTACAAACCAATTTGATTGTAAATTTGTTAGCAACCTGATAATTTAATTTCTGATCTAAATTGACGTAACTTGAATACCTCGAACTTCAATTGAACCAACAGCCCCAATTTGGGTTTTGTTACTTCGATTGACAAGCACGTCAAAATGCACGAAAAAAAATCACACGCCAAAATGGTGACTACCGACAATGCTATCGACCTTATTCTGAGCAACAAAGCTCAATCCATGGGCGATAACCACCACAGCACGGGAATCGAAACGCCCTTGCGCCCCGACGCCTTCGAGTTGAACGACAAGGAAAAAATGGAGATCATTGCGCACCATTTTGCGGCGATCATGGACACGCTTGGGCTGGATTTGAATGATGACAGTTTGCAAGATACCCCCAAGCGGGTAGCCAAAATGTTTGTGCAGGAAATTTTCCAGGGTCTGAATCCAGACAACAAACCCGAAATTTCTGCCTTTGACAACAGTTACGACTACAGTCGAATGTTGGTGGAAAAAAACATCACTGTAAAAACATTCTGCGAGCACCACTTTTTGCCAATCGTTGGGAAAGCCCACATCGGCTATGTGTCCAATGGCAAAGTGATTGGCTTGTCGAAATTGAACCGCATCGTCGACTATTACGCCCGTCGCCCACAGGTGCAAGAACGCATGACCAAGCAAATTTTGCTGGCTTTGCAGGAGGCACTCGATACCCAGGACGTGATCATCGTAGTGGATGCCAAACACATGTGCGTTAGCCACCGGGGAATTCAACACGACGAGAGTACTACCCTCACCCTGGAATACAGCGGTTGCTTTGAAAATCCAGAAACCCGCCGGGAATTTATGGATTGCCTGAAATAAACTTTTTGCCCCACTGCTATTCCTTTTTGTTTATTTTTGCCCGCATGATTACTGCAAAACAAATTAAAAAATCATACGGCAAATTACAGGTGCTCAAAGGCGTCGACCTGAGTGTGCAGCGTGGAGAAGTAGTGAGTATCGTAGGGAAATCGGGTGCTGGAAAAAGCACCTTGTTGCACATCCTGGGTACCTTGGACAATGCCGACAGCGGCCAAATTTTGATCGCTGGCGAAGAGGTTTCAAAATTGGATGCCAAAAGGCTGGCGGATTTTCGGAGCAAAAACCTGGGGTTTATCTTTCAATTCCACCACTTGTTGCCTGAATTCACGGCGCTGGAAAACGTCTGTATTCCAGCCTACATCAATCGTACCCCCGATGCGGTGGCCAAAAAACGGGCATTGGAACTCCTGGATTACCTGGGTCTCTCCGCCCGCACCACCCACAAACCAGCGCAACTTTCGGGTGGTGAGCAGCAAAGGGTGGCCGTCGCCCGGGCGCTGATGAACCAACCAGCCGTTATTTTCGCGGACGAACCTACCGGGAATCTTGACTCGGCTTCTTCTCAGGAGCTGCATCAATTGATTTTTAACCTGCGTAAAGATTTTCAACAAACTTTCATCATCGTTACCCACAACGAAGAACTGGCCAAAATGAGCGATCGTCGTTTGGAAATGAAGGATGGACTGTTGATGATTTAATCTTTGATAAAAAATGGAAGATAAGGAACTCTACACCGTTCGGATGCTGGGCCTCAAATTGCCTACCGACCCGCGTTGGGTCAACCTGGCGGAGATGGACTTGGCTGAAATTTTGACCGACCACGCCTACTGTGAGCAAAAAGCCGCTATCTCTTGCATTTCGCTGATTCAGGCTTTTCCCGACAAAGAAGAACTGGTACGTGAAGTCGCACCCATCGTGACCGAAGAATGGGGGCATTTCCGCATGGTGTTGAGTGAATTGGACAAACGTGGCCTCAAACTGGGCCGCCAGCGCAAAGACGAATACGTCAATGAATTATTGGCCTTTCAGAAAAAAGGTGGCTCCCGGGAAGAAAGGTTATTGGAGAAATTATTGATCTGTGCGCTCATCGAAGCGCGGAGTTGTGAACGTTTCCGACTCTTGTCGCTGCACATTAGCGATGAAAAATTGCGCGATTTTTATTACAAGTTTATGGTGTCGGAGGCGGGGCATTACCGCTTGTTCATCGATTTGGCCAAGTTATATCATAATGAAGAACTGGTCAAGGCGCGCTGGCAGGAGTACCTGCACAAAGAGGCGGAGATCATGGATGGGCTGGAGTTAAGAGGAGATCGGATGCATTAGTTTTCTGATCTTAGGTGCGTCTTAAGTGCCTTAGGTTTCTTAGGTGGTGAAAAAGAAAGCCCTGCGAAGCAGGTATAATTTATTTCACCACCTAAGAAACCTGAGGCACCTAAGACACACCTAAGGAAGGGCAAAAGCTACTTCAACAACAACACCTCACCCGCCAACTTCTCCCGGCTCCCATCACAATACGTCACTTCTGCAACATATATATAGACCCCTTGCGCGTAGACCCCGCTTTTTGTCCGTCCATCCCAACCCAGGCTCGCATCGCTGATGTCCAAGTCACTTTGTTCCAAGACCTGATTCCCCCAGCGATCCATAATCCGGAAACTATTGACCTTTTGGACTTTTTCCACTGGTGCCATTGGCTTAAATACCTGATTGTCTTTACTGCCTGTTGGTGAAAAGGCATTGGGCAGGTACACCGAGATTTTTTTGTCTACGGTGATGAACAACTGGCTTTCGGCCCGGCAACCATTCAGGTCGACGATACTCACCTTGACCGCACTACTCACTTTCGGGCTGACAATCCGGGTGAAACCATCCGGTGCCTCCACCACGATGTCACTCGGCAATTGCCATTGGATTTGACGCAGTTCGGAACTATCCAGGTTGGTACTGATTTTCAACTCGACGGGTTCTGCACAACGGGTAAACTGCGCTGGCCCACTTAATGCCAATTCTAGCGCAGATGCTTCCGCAATCGTGTAGGTTTCTTCTCGACTACAATTGTTGGCGTCTTTGATGAGTAAAGTATAAGTACCCGCTTTCAGGTTCCGGTATTGTCCGCCACTATTGCTGCTTTGTCCGGTCAAACTATAGCTGAAAGGCGCTTTCCCGCCACTGACATTTTTGACCAAAATGGCTGCGTTTTGTTCGTTGTTGCAACGTGGCGCAATGACTTCAGCGTTCACAGCGGTGATGAACGTAGCCGCAGTACTCACCTGGATGGTATCGGCGGCGCTGCAATTGTTGCTGCTTTCACGCACATTCAGGACATAGGTACCAGCGCTATTGACCCTGATGGAGGCTGCATTGGGATTGGCAATACTGACCTTTCCACTGAGTTCTCGCCAACTGAATCTCAGGCTCAGCTTGTTGCTATCGGGCGTACTCAAGGTGCTGAATGGAAGGGCACAAGTCAATTGCACATCCGTGCCGAGGGTCACTTTGGGACTCGCTTGTAGGTTCAATTCCACCTGCGCCGAATCGCTGGCACAACCTGCTGCGCCTTGCACCCGGTATTGGAAACGGTAAATTCCGGCATTAAAACCCTTGGTACGCAAGCTCCCTGCCGCATTGAAGGCTGAACCCGGGTTTCCACTCAGGATACTCCAGCTTCCTCCGACACTTTCGTTGTTCAGCAGGCTTGCCAGCCCGAAGGTGGTATCGGTCTGATTGCAAGTACTGATCCCGGCTAGTGGTGTGCCCGCGTCAACGGCTGCTACGATATTGAAGTTTTGGGCACTGCTCGTTTGACAACCCCGAATGTTTTGCGGCAATTGATAGGTCAAAGTATACACACCCGGTGCTTGTTGTTTTGGATCTAAACTCGCATTGTTCAAAGCCTGTGGCACACTGATTCCCGGTCCGGCGGTGATGCTCCAACTACCACTAGCTACAGCGTTAGCACAAAGGAATTGTTGGAGTTGAATCGGTGCAGAACCCTCAGTGCAAAAAGAGGTACTGGGTGCAGTGCTGCATACAATGGGGCAACAAGCTTTGACCAGCACGGACAAGGTATCCGAAATATTGACACAAGGGGCTACTGCATTGGTAGTTGTGGCTACAAAGCGGTAGGTTTTGCCAGGTGCCCAATTGCTGAAATCCAAACTGCTGACGGCACCATTATTTTGTAAGGTATCCAGCGGCGTCCAACGGCTGTTAGGGTCACCCATTTGGATCAGTGATGCAAAATTCACGCGTGCATCGTTACCATAAAGGTTGTTGTTGCAGGTTTCCAGGGCCTTTTGGATTTTGAAATCGGTCCGAATGGCCACTAGCACCGCCAGCGAAGTATCGGCACCACAACCCACAGTGCCATCTTTGACCAGCGCCCGGTACCAAATGCTGCTGTAGTTTTGATTGGTCGGGGGGCTGAATTGGGCATTTTTACCATTGTTCTGGTCGATCCAGCCATTTTGGCCATTGGCCGAGGATTGCCACTGGTATTGAGTCAAACCTGGGTTTGAGGTATTGACTTGTAGGGTTTGCGCACTGCCAACACAGCCACTGAATCCTTGCGGTTCACTGACGATGCTGATTGGTGCTACAATTTCCACTCTGGCCACGGAGCTGTTTG
>JAIYAV010000244.1 GCA_027488855.1 Saprospiraceae bacterium | reverse complement strand
GTAGTGGGGCAAAAATAAGTGATCATTTTTCCTGAGCCAGAGGATTAGATAAGACACTTGAAATGAAACGTTTACTTATCTAATCCTCTGGCAAAATGATCACTTATTTTTTTATCGCCCCATAGCATGTTTGTACTAACTTATCACTTGTGTTTCGTGGAAAATCATTGTGGCTGGAAAAAATAAAATGAAAGGCAGGCTGGAATGAAACGTTAACGTCGTCATTTGTATGAAAAGTATCTACCTAGGGGCGACAAAAAAATAAGTGCTTCATTTTGCCAAAGGAGTAGATAAGTAAACGGTTCATTTTAAGTTTCTTATCTACTCCTTTGGCTCAGGAAAAATGAACACTTATTTTTGCCCCACTATCTATCCTAACAATTTTTACAAAATCACCGGAACTTCTCTCTCCGCCAATCGTTGGGCCTTTGCCCCGTAACCCGCTTGAAGGTGCGGTTAAAATGAGGAATATTGTTGAATCCCGTTGAATAAGCTACCTCTGCCACAGTAAGTTGCTGTTCCTCTTTGAGCATCCGACAGGCGGCGTTGATGCGGATTTCGTTGAGAAAAACGGTGAAGGTTTTGCGGGTATGTTTTTTGAAATAACGGCAAAAGGCGGGAGGCGTAAGGTGAACTTGGGCAGCCACTTTTTCCAACTCCAGGTCATCTGCATAGTGTTTGAGCAAATAGTTGAACACCGTACTCATCCGTTGGCCCTCGCTTTCTGAAATGGCAAAAGGGCTTTTTTGACTCAAATAAATAGGGTTTTGTTCGGCATACAAACACTCCAACAATTCCAGAAAAAAAGCCACCCGTTTGAGCGTATGAGCAGCCTGAATCCACAACATCAACTCAATGACCCGAATTTTGCTGCCTTCGCTCACCTTGATTCCACGGTCAAACCCACTTAGCAATGCGTTCATTCCACTCAGTTCAGGAATGGCTTGCAGCGTTTTACCCATTTTGATGGGATCAAAAAATAAGGTCAGCGCATGAATCGACAGCGTGGAATCTCCTTCAAAATAAGCTGGATCACTGTTGAACAAATGGGGTTGATTGGCGCCAATTAAAAAAACAGCTTCTGCCTCAAAACGATGCACCTGCTCCCCTACCAGCAAGTTGCCATTCCCTTCACGCACCCAGGAGATCTGTATCTCGGGGTGCTGGTGCAAATGGGGATAAAAATGCGGCTCCCGATCCTCTTGTACAATGATCGATTGATCTCCACTTACGGGAATGGTAAAAGGGATAATTTTCAAGATAAAACGTTTTTTGCCAGTAAAATACAGCCAATGAAGAATATCTGGTTAAAAAAAGTTAGTTTTTAGCAAATCTACATCAATCCCCCTACCCTTTCAGCCCCTATTTTTGTCAAAAATTACCACATGAACGCATTTGAATGGAAGGGCGTGTTTCCGGCGCTTACCACCAAATTCAATAGCCAGGATGAACTGGATTTGCCATTGTTCGCCAAAAACCTACAAGCACAGCTAGATGGTGGCGTAAACGGCATCATTTTGGGCGGCTCGCTGGGTGAAGCCAGTACCATCACCGAGGCCGAGAAAGAATCCTTGGTCAAATTTTCGTTGGAAAAGCTGGAAGGCAAAACGCCAGTGGTGCTCAACATTGCCGAAGGTTCTACCCGCGAGGCGGTGCGCCAAGCCCAATTGGCCCAAAGCTGGGGTGCCGATGGCCTCATGCTCCTGCCCCCCATGCGCTACAAAGCCGATGACCGCGAAACCACCGCGTTTTTCCGCGCCGTAGCCCAGTCTACCGACCTCCCCATCATGCTGTACAACAATCCAGTCGATTACAAAATTGAAATCACGTTGGACATGTTTGCTGCTTTGATCGAAGAAAAAAACATTACCGCCGTCAAAGAGTCGACTCGTGATGTTTCTAATGTAACCCGACTCGTCAATCGCTTTGGTGGTCGCCTCAAAATCCTGTGCGGCGTAGATACCCTGGCGCTGGAAGAATTGGTACTGGGTGCCGATGGTTGGGTAGCTGGCTTGGTTTGCGCTTTCCCCGCCGAAACCTGCACCATTTATCGCTTGGTGAAAGAAGGAAAGTTGGCCGAAGCCTTGACCATTTACCGCTGGTTCTTACCTTTGTTGGAGTTGGACCTCCACCCCAAACTGGTACAGTACATCAAACTGGCTGAACAAGAAGTGGGGATTGGCTCCGAATACGTTCGCGCCCCCCGTTTGCCTCTTGAAGGTGCGGAAAGAGACCGCATTTTGAAGGTGATCCGGGATGGAATCTCGGCAAGACCCTAGGTAGAGACGCAATGATGAAGTTTTTTGAAAAAAACGTTCTTTAGGCGCTGGCGTTTGAATTGCCTCCAGCTTTAGCTGGTGGTTCGAAGGTCAGATCTAGAATGGGCTTTAGCCCAAATCTCCATTTTGCTGATGGGGCTAAAGCCCAAAAACTAGGGTTGACTGCTTATCCACCAGCTAAAGCTGGAGGCAATTCATGCGCTTCGAACTTAAAGAATGGAGAACGTCTATGTTCAAAAACTTCATCATCACCTCTCTACCCCACAAACCACACCACTATGAACAAACAAACCATGCAACAAGCCGCCAAGGCTTTCCCCATTTACAGCAAAAAAAGCACTGCTGAACGCGCTGAATTTTTGGAGCGCATTGCCAGTGAAATTGAGGCACTAGGCGACACCTTGATTCAGACCGCCATGGCCGAATCAAATCTGCCCGAAGCCCGCTTGCTCGGCGAACGTGGCCGGACGGCCAATCAGCTGCGCCTTTTTGCCAACCTGGTGCGCGAAGGCTCCTGGGTAGAAGCCGTGATCGACACTGCCCAGGCTGAAAGAATCCCCCCACGCCCCGATTTGCGCAAAATGCTCAATCCGCTGGGGCCAGTGGTCGTTTTTGGGGCCAGCAATTTTCCATTGGCTTTTTCTACCGCCGGAGGAGATACGGCTTCGGCTTTGGCTGCTGGTTGCACGGTAGTGATCAAAGGGCATCCTGGGCATCCCAAAACTTCAGCCTTGGTATTCGGCGCGATGCAAGCAGCGATTGCCGCTTGTGGCATGCCTGAGCATACGATCCAGCACGTGGAAAGCACCGATTTTGCCACGGGCAAAGCCCTGGTGCAGGATCCACATACCAAAGCGGTTGGTTTCACTGGTTCTTTCGCTGGCGGAACTGCCCTGGTTGAATACGCCCGGGAGCGCAAACAACCCATTCCAGTTTTTGCTGAAATGGGGAGCATCAATCCGGTGATTTTGTTGCCGGAAATCCTTTCCGCGCAACCCGAAACATTGGCCAAACAACTGGCCGCTTCTTTCACCTTGGGCATGGGGCAGTTTTGTACCAAACCCGGCTTGATTCTGGCTCAAGACTGTGAAGCGCTCGACGTTTTTCTGCGCACCATTGGCCACGAGGTGCCTGCATTGCCAACCATGCCAATGTTGCATGGAGGTATTCACGCGGCTTTTGAAAAGAACTTGAATACCGCGCTGGAACAACCCGGCCTGGGTGTTTTGGGCAAAACGGCAAAAGAGGTTACAGGCATCGAACCAACGGCAACCGTTGCCATGGTAGATGGCGAGACTTTTTTGGCCAACCCAAAACTACACGAAGAAGTTTTTGGCCCTTACGCCCTGGTGGTAAAGTGCCAATCGAAACAACAAATCGCCCAAATTCTGGAGCATTTAGAAGGCCAACTCACCCTAACCTTCATGGCCACCGAGGCTGATGCCCTGACCAACGCCGATCTGGTAGAGTTGGGCCAAGCCAAGGCTGGCCGGGTTATCTTTAATGGTGTACCTACGGGAGTTGAGGTCGTGGCTTCCATGCAACACGGCGGCCCATATCCGGCTACCACCGATAGCCGCTTTACCTCGGTAGGCTCCGACGCCATCAAGCGTTGGGCTCGCCCGATTTGTTATCAAAATTATCCAGCTGCCTTATTGCCCATGGAATTGCAAGACAATAATCCATTGGGGATTTGGAGATGGGTGGACGGCATATTTAGTAAATAGAGATGAAAGATGAGAGATGAAAGATGCTACCGCAGAGACGTAGACAAGGTCATCGTCAAAAACGCTGCGGTAGCATCTTTCATCTCTCATCTTTCATCTCTCATCTCTCATCTTTCATCTCTCATCTTTCATCTCTCATGAGAACTTTCTTCTGCATTGACGCCCACACCTGCGGCAACCCGGTACGCCTGGTGGCTGGCGGTGGCCCCCAACTGGAGGGCAAAGACATGAGTGAAAAACGCCAGCATTTTCTTGCCGAATACGACTGGATTCGCAAGGGGCTGATGTTTGAGCCACGGGGGCACGACATGATGAGTGGCAGCATTCTGTATCCACCGCACGATCCCAAAAACGACGTGGCTGTGCTCTTCATCGAAACCAGTGGTTGCCTGCCCATGTGTGGTCACGGCACCATTGGCACCATTACCGCTGCTTTGGAGCATGGCTTGATCAATCCCAAAACGCCGGGCAAAATCCGCATGGAGGCCCCGGCTGGATTGGTAGAAATCACCTATGTGCAGGAGGGCAAAAAAGTCAAAAGTGTTCGTTTGACCAATGTAAAATCCTTCCTGGCTGCTGAAAAACTCCCGGTCGAGTGTCCTGGTTTGGGGCCAATTACTGTGGATGTGGCCTACGGAGGCAACTACTACGCCATTGTGGACGTGCAGGAAAACTTCCCAGGACTGGAGCATTACCCCGCCGAACAATTGGTGGCCTGGGCGCGGGAATTGCGCAAACGCATCAACGCCCTGTACAGTTTTGTACACCCTGAAGACCCTACAATCAACGGTTGTAGCCACATTCAGTGGACCGGAAAAACGATTCACCCCAATGCCACCGCCCGCAACGCGGTTTTTTATGGCGACAAAGCCATCGACCGCTCGCCCTGCGGCACGGGCACTTCCGCACGGATGGCGCAGTGGTATGCGCAGGGCAAGTTGCACAAAGGGGATGAATTTGTACACGAAAGCATCATCGGCTCCCAGTTCATCGGGCGCATCGAAGAAGAAACCAGCTTGGCGGGCAAACCCGCTATTCGCCCCAGCATCGAAGGTTGGGCGCGGATTTATGGCTACAATACCATTAGCATCGATCCAGAAGACGATCCGTATGCGTATGGGTTTCAAGTAATTTAATCAGCTTTCAGCAATCAGCTTTCAGCTTTCGGCAATTAGCTTTCAGCTTTAAGAAGCCATTAGTTTTGATTTTATGTCAAAAACAGCAATAGTCATCGGCGGCGGCATCATTGGCCTTAGTTCCGCCTACTACCTGAGCCGTGCAGGCTGGCAAGTGACGGTCATCGACAAAGGGAACCGCCGCAACAATTGCTCTACGGGCAATGCTGGCTACATTTGTCCCAGCCACTTCGTGCCATTGGCTACGCCGGGGATTGTATCACAAGGCTTGAAGTGGATGCTCAATTCACGCAGCCCTTTTTATGTGCAACCACGTCTGAGCTGGCCGCTGATACAGTGGGGCATCCAGTTCATGCGCAGCGCTACGGCTCAACACGTGCAAGCTTCGGCGCGGCCTTTGCGGGACATTGCTATGTTCAGCATGGCCTGTTATGAGGACTTGAAAAAAGAACCCGGATTCGACTTTTTTTATGCCCACGACGGCATGTTGGAGGCGGTACAAACGGCTGAGAACGCCCACCACGCCCAGGAAACCGCCAAGGTTGCCCGCGACTTGGGCCTCGATGCGGAATGGCTCGATAAAGACGGTGTAAAAGCCATCGAACCCGATGTGGAGATGAACATTCGGGGTGCCACCTGGTTTCGCTGCGATGCCCATTGCAATCCCGAACAATTGGTGCAAAACCTGGAACAATACCTGCTGAAAAATGGAGCCGTGCTACAAGTGGATACCGAGGTAACCGGCTTTACCAAACAAAACGGGGCGATTACTCAGGTGCAAACCGATAAAGGAACGCACAACGCCGATTTGGTGGTCTTGGCCACTGGCTCCTGGAGCCGGGAGATGGCGGCTAAACTGGATTTGAGCTTGCCACTGGTCGCTGGCCGGGGATACTCTTTTTTGGCCAATGCCTCCGATTTCCCGCTGCGTCGCCCGGTGATCCTCACCGAAGGACGGGTGGCAGTGAGCCCTTTTGAAGAACAAATTCGCTTTGGCGGCACCATGGAAATTACGCCCATCAATACCCCTCCGCGGTACAAACGGGTGGAGGGAATTGTACAATCGGCTCGTGAATTTTTCCCTCAATTGAAGTTGGAACAACCCAAAGCTGAGGATATTTGGTATGGTTACCGTCCTTGTTCTGCCGATGGACTGCCTTACATTGGGCGGCTACAAAAAACGCCAAATGTGATTGTGGCGACGGGGCATTCGATGTTGGGTTTGAGCCTGGGTGCGGGTACGGGTAAGTTGGTGGCGGAATTGGCGGAGGAGGAGAAGGTGAGTGTGGATTTGGGGATGTTTGGACCGGAGCGGTTTGGGTAGGGGCAATGGGTGATGGTTTGAGGGGCAACATTTACCAGAATTGAAAAAACAATACTTAAAGCTTTAAATCCTTATATATGCACAAAGCAATTTGGAATAATCAAATCATCGCACAAAGTGATAAAACAGTAGTAGTCGAAGGGAATCATTACTTTCCAATGGAATCCGTCAGACAAGAATTTTTAAAAGAGAGTAATCATCAATCACGTTGCCATTGGAAGGGGCTTGCTAATTATTACTCGTTGGAAGTCGATGGCAAAATAAATGAAAATGCAGTTTGGTATTACGCCGAACCATCAGAAGCGGCAAAAGAAATTAAAAATCGTGTTGCTTTTTGGAAAGGTGTGCAAATTATTACGGAGGTAGAATGATAAGCAATCAGTCACAAGATTAAAATAAGATGGCAAAACTTTAGTTAAAATAGCAAATCGACCACGCCCATCAAAACGATATTCAAAGCTATTTTGACGCAAACTTTGTGGCAGTAGTGATCAAAAAACCTATTGATGGTTTGGAAATTTAATGAACGATTGCTTGTAGGGTAAATAATCGTTTGTTATATTCGCTGATGAGCGAATAATAGTACTGCGTAGACAAACCACTTAGTAGTCTATCGTGGAAAGGATTTAATACCATGCTTTACATTATACACATTTAAAACCTAAAATAGAATTATGGAAACTATTGATGATCAACAACGGAAGTTAGGCTTCTGGGGCGAAGGCTCCAAGCTCTTTGGTATTTTTATTGTGAACATGTTGCTGACCCTGATTACCCTCGGGCTATATTACCCTTGGGCGCGTGCCGCAACAATGAAGTATCTTTATCAGGAAACTGAGTTTGAAGGCAGCAGGTTCACTTTCCATGGCACTGGAAAAGAAATGTTCATCGGATTTATCAAGGCCCTAGGCATTTTTGGCGGCCTTTATTTGGTTTTATTTCTGTTTATGTGGACGGAAAAACCCTTTTTCATCTTTTTGGGATTCCTGATTTTCTTCACTGGCATGTCCTTGTTGACGCCCATCGCCATTCACGGAGCGCTCCGCTATCGGATGTCGCGCACTTCCTGGCGGGGAATTCACTTTGGCTATCGTGGAAAACTTTCTGAATTGATCCGCATTTGTATCATTGGCTTTTTGCTAACCATGGTTACTTTTGGCATTTACGGCTTTTGGTTCGAGATGAAAGTACGGCGCTACCTGATCCAAAACATCCGTTTTGGCAATGTGCAGTTTTCCTTCAGAGGAGATGGTACCGATTGGTTTGGACTCAATCTGGCGGGCTATTTGCTAAGCATAATTACCCTGGGAATTTATAGTTTCTGGTGGATGAAAGACCGCCTGAAGTTTCAATTTTCCAACATCCGCATTCACCAGGACGATACGACGATCAAGGTCAGAACTAGCTTCACTGGAGGAAATTATTTTGGTTTGGTCATTGTCAATGGCATTTTGATGGCAATTACCTTGGGGCTTGCCACGCCATGGATCATTATCCGCAACATCAAATACATTTTTGACAACATCGTGCTGGATGGTGCATTCAACCCTGATGCCCTTGAGCAAACCGAAGAAGACTACCGCGATGCCACTGGAGATGATTTGATGGATGCATTGGACATAGGGATGTAATCATTGGATATGTACGAATACGAAGTAAAATATTACGATGGCCAATCTTCTCGCAGCAGGAATGCTTTTCTCCTGCTGCGGGACAGCCATTGGCAGCTGATCTTTCGCGATGAAAACGGCGAAGAACAATCCATCCTTTGGGAAATTGATCAGATCAAGCAAAATGATACGGGGAGTGCATTAAACACTTTCCATTACGGCGATTTTCCGCACCAAAGTGTTGAAATTGAAGACCCCACGTTCATTGATGATTTAAAGCAAAAATATCCAGGCCTGGACTTTGTCAACAAAAACTACCATCGTGTACTGACCGGAGGTTGGAAAGTGATGGCGGGTTTGGTGGCATTGACGATACTCTTGTTTGCCTTCTTTGCCTTCGTGATCGTGCCCAACAGTGCAGCTTTGATCGCAGGGCAAATACCCCGCAGTTTTGAGTCCAAGCTGGGCGAGAATGGCTACCAGGTCTTTATGACTACCGCCCAGGAGGATACTAAGCGCTCGCTCCTTGTCAATCGTTTTGCGAAGCAGATCGATTTTGATACCGACTATCCGATCAGGATTACCGTGGTTGAATCTGCCGAAGTCAATGCATTTGCCTTGCCGGGTGGCCGTATTGTCATTTTTTCAGGCTTGCTGAACAAAATGGGATCCGCTGAAGAACTAGCGGGCTTGCTGGGGCACGAAGTAGGCCACGTCAAGCACCGCCACAGCATCAAAGCGCAAATGCGCAGCCTCTCGACCTACCTGTTTGTTTCCTTGCTCCTGTCGGACGTCAATGGCGTCACCGCAGTACTGATGGACAATGCCAACATGCTCAGCAACCTGAGTTACTCCCGCAAACTGGAACACCTGGCCGATGAAGAGGCCTTGGCTGTGCTGCAAAAAAACCACATCTCGCAATCGGGCCTGGTTGATTTGTTCCGCACCCTGCAAGGCGAAGCAGGAGAAGAACCCGAGTTCCTGAAGTTCCTCAGCTCACATCCCCTTACCCAGGATCGATTGGATTTTGCCAAAAAAGCAGCGTCAAAACAGCGTGGAGAGCAGGAGAATCTGGAATTGAAGGAGATCTGGGAGCGCATTGAAACCGAGGGAAAAAAAGAATCGGAGCTGCCTGGCTAATTTATGGTAAAAAACAAACACAAATGAACCAAGAAGAACTATCTAAATTAAGCGACGAAGAACTGCTAGAAGCAGCAAAAGCGAACAAGCCGTCGCCCATGATCGATGCATTTTTCATTGGATTTTTAGCCGGAATAGTAGTTTTCAGTGTCGTTGCAAACGCTTGGGGGTTTTTCACCTTGATTCCTTTGTATTTGATTTATCTTTTTTTGAAAAAACCAAAGCAGTATGAAGCGCTGAAGAAAGAATTGAAAGAACGAAATTTACAATAGATGCACGGCGAGGTTTGACGGGCAACATTTACCAGAATTAAAAAAGCTTTAAATTCCTATCTATGCGCAAAGCAATTTGGAATAATCAAGTCATCGCACAAAGCGATAAAACAGTAGTAGTCGAAGGGAACCACTACTTTCCAATGGAATCCGTCAGACAAGAATTTTTAAAAGAGAGTAGCCATCAATCACGTTGCCATTGGAAGGGGCTTGCTAATTA
Organism: Saprospiraceae bacterium; assembly: GCA_027488855.1. GTDB lineage: Bacteria > Bacteroidota > Bacteroidia > Chitinophagales > Saprospiraceae > Haliscomenobacter. The sequence goes on along the minus strand of JAIYAV010000244.1, from coordinate 14,061 downwards.
TTACTCGTTGAAAGTCGATGGCAAAATAAATGAAAATGCAGTTTGGTATTACGCCGAACCATCAGAAGCGGCAAAAGAAATTAAAAATCGGGTTGCTTTTTGGAAAGGTGTGCAAATCATTACTGAGGAAGAATGATTTGCAATGCCTTTAAACACAATATATAAAACTTTCTTGAAGCATGTCTGACTTCTCGTGGATAGTAGAACATTCAGAAAATATCGTTCCTTGTTTTCATTCCACCCAATGCGCATCCAGCAGTTCAAAACCAGCTTCAGGGTTTAAGAATTCGTTTACCCAGATTAAAAAGTAATAAGGTTTTCCATGGCGATCTTTCAGCTTCGTCCAATGCCCATTTTTAAAAGTAATCGCTGTAATTTTATAACATTGGGAATCATAACAATCTAAATTTTCCCACTTCTTGTCCCTTTTGACCGCATTTTTTAATTCTTCACGGGAAAAAGAGTTTTCAGGTACCAGAAAATCTAGAAATTTATCCTTGTCAAAGTCTCCGTATCTCAAACCAATTACATCATCAAAATAATCAAAAACCTGTAAACTCGTGTCTCGTCCGTTGGTGGCAAACACGGGGTAGTACGTAACCCGACAAAATTTACCCAAACAATTGTCCATGGGTATCTCTATGCTGTAAGTAAATTTAGTATTCCCAAAAGTGATTTCATTCTTTTCCGGGCACTCCATATCGAAATTGCACAGAAAGTCATTGCTCGCCCATTTATGCGTTCCAAATCGCAAAGTGCTAAAGCAGCTATCTGCGGAGTTTTTAAAAGGAACCTCCTTACGAAACCCATAAAAATGGTAGGATTGGATGATGCCGCCCGCCGTTTTGACGATGCGGAAATTGTTATTGCCCAGCGCAAAGGTATCTGCGCTGCACCTTGGCTCAGTTTGCGCATAGGTGATACCCGGAGTTTGGACGAGGCTATCGAGAAACTTTTCCAGCGAATTGTGCTTGGTAAAGAGTAGTGGAGCTACGGGGGAATCGGCAATAAGGTTCGGTTTTTGGGGGTTCCCACAGGCAGTCAGGAAAATGAGCATAAGCAGGAAAAGATTCTTTGCCATGACATTAGTTGAAATTGGGTGACTGCATCAAAAATGCTCTTTCCGTTTTTATGTCTTCAATATTTTCACTTTTATTTGTCCAACATTCCACAAAAATTTAGCTCAAAATTCTTGCATTCCTTTGGCTGCGACTTGCAAAATCTAATTGTTTTCGATCCCGATGATTTAAAGACGCTATCGCCAGGGCTTACAAACGACCTAAAATTTTTATCGATGCAAGTGACGCCATAAGTGACATCAAACTCATCTCTCTGATTTTTAATCGACAATACGACTTTGAAGGGATCATTGTCAAAATCATTCATAGACTTCAAAACACCAATAATCTCTTTTCCTAAATATTCTTCTTCGTACCACATTGCATTAACTTCATTAATCGACTCACGATATCTGAACCAAGGATAGAAAAATACGATAATCACACCTAGGATCACCCCAAACAAAATTATTAAATTCTTCATTTCTAATTTCTTATCTCTTTGCCTTTACTCACATCCCCACCCAAGTCAACACCGCCGATACCACTCCCACTACCACAATAAAAGTCCGCACCGTTTTTTCCGACAAGCGATACATCACCCTCGCCCCGGCATATCCCCCTAGTACACTTGCCCCAATCATCGACAGCACTGTTGGCCAGGGTAAATCCACTTGAATGATGAAAATCGTGGCAGCCACCAGGTTGATCGAAAAACCAAGAACAGATTTCAACGCATTGATTTGCAAAAAATCTTTCATGCCATACAAGCTGAACACCGCAATCATCATGATGCCCATTCCCCCACCAAAATACCCGCCATAGATGCCCACCAAAAACTGCAGCGGGTACACGATGTATGGATTCGGCTCAGCTTTCAGGCTTTTGATCCGGTCTTTAAAGTAGATCAGGGTAGTTGCAAACAGGATGAGTCCCGGGATCAATTTTTTCAATTGCGCTTCATCGGTCCACAAGAACAGGTAGGTTCCCACAATACTCCCCAGGCAGCTCAAAATGGCAAAAATGATCAGGTTCGCTGCTTTTTCATTCAAACTCTTGCGAAAGCCCCAGGCACTGGAAAGCGCCCCTGGAAACAACGCAACTGTACTAATGGCATTGGCAAGTGTAAGGGAATACCCACTGTACACCAAGGCTGGAAAGGTAATGAAACTTCCTCCACCCGCACCCGCATTCAACATGCTGGCGAAAAAGGCGGCGAGACAAAGAACGATGGTCTGCATGATCAACACGTTTTGCGCATGGTGGTATTTTGAAGGGTTTCTAACCTGCGCTCAAATTTTCAAAAAGTGTTATTGACGCAAAGAAACACCAATATCCTAAATTTATTAGAGAATCACCAAAGCGACATATTTAGGGTTCCTATCGCACCAAACTCACACTCCCCTTCAACTTTTCCAACTTCCCATCCGCCATTTCCACTTCAGCGTACCAGGTGAACACTGCGCTGTTCAAGGTTTTGCCTCCAAGTTTACCATCCCAACCCAATAACGTGTCATTCGGGCGGAATTCCTGCAAGCCGTACACCTGATTGCCCCAGCGGTCGTAGATCTGGAAGGAGTTGACCTTGTTGACTTGCGAACCCGCGTAAATGTTCAATAAATCATTGATCCCATCGCCATTGGGTGAAAAGACATTGGGGACAAAAAGCGGCAAATTGCGGATCACCCGAATGGTGAGCAAATCCGTGGCGGTACAGCCATTGGCAGCTTGAATGGTGATTTGAGCGGCAGTTGTTGTACTCGGTTTCAACAACTGGTTGCGCGCATTAGGGTTGCTAAGGGTAGTCCCTGTCGACCAGATGATTGACACAATGCTATCTTTGCTGATGATCGGTACGATGCTCACACTGTCACCTAGTTTGATCTCCCGATCTGGGCCAAGCTCTACCGCAGGAGGTAAAGGCGCTTGCAATACCACCGGACTGGTCCAAAGGCAACCACCCGCATCTTTTACATTGAGATTATAGGTACCAGGGCGCAGGTTGCGGAAAGTATTGTTGGCTTCGGGCAGCGAATTGTTCAGCAAAACCAGATAAGGTGCAGTCCCCCCAGTAATGTTCGTCACCACGATTTGCCCGGCCTGATTGCTGCCGCAGCCTGGTTGACGCACATTGAACACAACTGAATCTATCGCACTGGCGGCTTCCTGTACCACCAAACTATCCCGGCTGCTACAGCCATTCAACCCATCGGTCAACACCAAGCGGTATAAACCAGGAGCATTGACCCGAATCAGCGCTGTATTGGGATTGCTGATGATGCCAGCCTGCGCTGCCGACCAACGAAAACTCAAATTGCGCCCCTGCGAAGTCCCGGCCTCCAGTTCAATCACCGAAGTCACACAATCCAGTACGTCCAGTGCCCGCATGCGGATGCGTGGCAGGACATAGTCTTCGGTCACCGCAACAGAATCTACGGAAATACATCCACTTTCGGCATTGCGAACCGTCAGGCGATAAATCCCCGGCAAGGTCACCAATGGCGTTTTGCTGGAATCAGTTAGTGTTTGTCCATTCGGGCCACGCCAGGAATAGCGATAAATCACGCCCGTAGCGCTGCCACTAGCATCGATCCGCACTTGGCTCCGTGAGCAACTCAGCGTCGCAGGTGGGGCAATCTCAATGCGGGGGCGATTTTGATCGGCTTCCAAGGCAATATCGGTAGAATCCTGGCAGCCACTCAAAGCGTCGGTCACGATCAAGCGGTACAAACCCGCCCGAGCGGTGCGCATGCTGTCGTCGGCGGGGCTGCCAATGATGCGGCCTGTCCCTACGGGTGTCCAAAAGTAACGTAGGCCGCGGTTGAAAGGATTCGTCGAAGCGGCACCCGACAAGGTGACTTGGGCTACATTGCAGGAAATCAAGGTGGGGCCGTTGATCTGGGCGTTGGGTTTCAGCGCTTGATTGCTCACCTGCACCTCATCAGCGGCCACACAACTGTTGACGGTATTGCGTACGGTGAGTCGGTAAATGCCAGGCTGATCCACCTGGGCGTTGGCGGTGTTTTGGCCACTGATGATGCGGCCACCATTGGCGGTCCAACGGGCATCCAGCGTTTCGCCTCCACTGGAACTAAAGCGGCCTTGTAAATTGATTTGCAGGGGTACACAGTTCAAAAAAGTATCCTGTCCAGCCGACACCTGGGGCCGCCCCAGGTCGCTGGCAATGAAGACGCTATCGAGACTGGAACAGAAATTGTCCCGGTTTTGGACTTGCAAGCGATACCAACCACCACTAATGACAGTCGGAGTGAGGGTCGTATCCGCCTGTATGGAGGGATTGTTGCGGCCCGACCAGAAATAGCTGAGGCGGGTGTTGGGGTTTTGTACGTCCCCTTTCAAGCGCAGACTCAATGCGTTACAACGCAGGGTATCCGTATTTCCTGCATCAATGACTGGCCCTTGATTGTTTTGGCTGACCTTTACAAAAATGCGGTTGCGGCAATTGTTGCGCGTATCGGTGAGTTCGTAACTGTATAAACCTGCCCGATTGACCCGCAGATTCGCTTGCGCAAAACAGGCCACCGTATCCCGATTAGCGCCCAATGCGCACCAATTGCCCGTATAGTTGCCACCAGTTGGCATACTCCCCATCAAGGTCAGTACGGTATCCCGGCAATTTAGGCTTTGATCGGCAATTGGTGCAATCGGGGGTAAAGCGGCATCAGGCGTAATTCGTAGGGTATCGGTATCAAAACATTGGTTGCGGCCATCCTCCACCCGGATGAGGTAACGCCCCGGAGCATCTACAATGGGGTTTAAAGAATTTTCACCCGCCAAAATCCGCCCATTCTCAAGGGCAGTCCAAACGTAGCTGATCCCAGGCCCAACGGAGGACCTATTGCCGTTGAGGGTCAAACGTTGGTTGGTGCAATCCAAAACCGCATCTGCTCCCGCAGCCGCACGTGGTGCCAGGGTATCCAAACCAATGCGCACCAAGGTAAAGCTTTCACAATTCGTTTGAATGTTGCGCCCGGTCAGGCGATAAGTGCCCATCCGAGCCGCCCGGAACGCACCGGGGATGGTATCGGCAAGCAACAGGCCATCTGTAGTTGTCCATTTCCAGGTGATGGGGTTATTGGCCGTTGAATCCGGATTGGGCAAAGCAATCTGTTGCATGCCACAAGTCAAATTCGCATCAAATCCTGTTGGCAAAATGGGCAATTGCTGATTGGAACGCACCTGTATACTCAAGGTAACTCGTCGGGCGTTGGAGTCGATCACGGTAAGGTTATAGGTTCCGGCACGGTTCACGCGGGGTGCAATGGTATCGGCTCGGGAAACAAAGTTGCCATCGGCGCTCGTCCAAGTCACAGTACAGCCTACACAGGGTCGGCAAAATGCCGCAGGCAAAACCAACTCGGTTTTGGTACAAGTCAATAGTGGATTGGTCTCTGTAGCCCGCACACAAGGGGCACAGTTTTCTTGCTCCTGGATGGTGATGGTATCGGTCACGACACACTTGCTGCCTAGGTCGGTGGCGGATAAGATGTATTGTCCCCCTTTGGTCAGGTTAACCAAAAGGGTATCACTCCTACCGACAATGTTCGGCCCAGTCCAGCGGAACTGATACGTGCGCTCTTGAGGCAGCACCGTTGCACCACGGTAGCTAAACGTATCCCGATTGCAGGGAAACTGAGCTGTATTGAGGATGATTTGAGGAAAATTGGTGTCTTTGGGCACCAGAATTTCAGTTTGAGCAAAACAGCCATTGTTGGCATTCAATACCTCCAATGCGTAAAGGCCAGGGCTGTTGACTTGCGCTTGCAGGGTTCGGCTTATCACTTGCCCCTGGTTGTTCAGCCAAGTGTATTGGATATTCGCTCCCTGGGTAGAACTACTGCCGTCCAAAGTAATGTTGGAGGTAGTACAGGTGATGATATCGGGCTGTGCGACCATTGCTACGGGTAAGATTTGCTCGGAGGTGACCACTACGGTAGCAGTGTCCCGTTCATTGACGGCCAGGTTTTCGATGATCAATTGATAAGTACCAGGACAGATGACATCCACTCGCTGTCGAGTAGAATCGCTGATGATACACCTACCTCTTGGCCCAATCCAGCGGTAACGAATGGAGGCATTGAAAGAAGAGCCGCTGCCATCCAAAGTGACGACTGCCCGCCGACAGGTCAAGATAGCCGGATTGGCAATGATCGCAGTAGGGCGGCAATCTTTGCTTACAATGACCGTCGCACTATCGGCACAATTAAGCGTCGCATTGTTGATCACCAATAAATAAGTACCCGATTCCCGCACCAACAGCTGGGTATCCCGACCTATTTCATTGTTTTGGAAAAACCATTGAATTTGTCCTCCCGAAGAGCCCCGAGCCGATAAAAAAGCTTCACCAGCCGTACAATTGATGTTGGTGGAAGCCGATACAACCCTGGCATTAGGGATCAGTGGATTGCGGTTCACCAAAACGGTATCCTTAGCAGAACACCCGTTGACTGTATTGACGACCCTGAGCACATATTGGCCTTCACAGGTAATGTTGATCGATGCGGCCGTGGAATCAGGAATCGTGCAAGGGCCCCTCCAGATGTACTGGATGTTGCTCCCAGTTGCGGAGCCCTGGGTATTGAGGGTTACGCTGGGTCTGCTACAAGTGAGTTCCTGATTTGCCCCAGCTTGCACTATTGGCGGAATGCGGTCATTGCGGATGATTATACTATCTGTAGCAAAACAACCATTGAAGGTATCTCGTACCACAAACCGATAAGTGCCCGGTTCCAGCGCAGTTACCGCAAAACTATCCAGCTTTGCGCCGATCACCCCATTGGTAGTAGACCAGGCATAGGACATCCGGGGGCCAGTCGTAAGGTTTTGAGCGCGCAAAATACCTTGTGGGGTTTTACAATCCAGTGCAAAGTTTGCACCTGCATCCGCACGCAAAGTCATCGTATCAATAAAAACATTGGCTGGCGCTTCAGATACACAACCATTTTGGCGGTTGGTGGCACGCAGGATGTATTGCCCGGGCTTATTTACGGTGATGTTCAGTAGAGTATCTGGCGAAATGATTCCGCCACCCACGGGGCTCGTCCATTGCAATTTGATGAATTGGGCACCTGCTGAATCTAAGCCAGCCTGGGTTCTTACAGTTGGATTGGCACAGGTGAGCGTTTGATTTGGGCTAGCGGTAGTCCTTGGCTTAACCTGATTGCTGAATACCTCTACACTATCCACCGCAATACAACCATTGACTTTATTGCGCACCGTAATTTTATAGCTCCCAGCGCAGCTCACCGTTACCAAGGGTTGGCGGCTACTACCAATGATACAAGTGCCCGACCACGTGTATTCAAAGTCTGAGCCACCCGAGGAATTTAAACCATTCAGGCGCAAACGGGGATTTTGGCAGGTCAACAAATCGATGGCAATACCCGCATCGGCGACAGGTACTGCGCTATCGTTGCTCACGGTCACCATGGCTGAGTCTCGGCACTGGGTGATGCTATCCCGCACCAAAAGTTGATAAGTCCCAGGCCCAGTAATGTTGAGTCGAGCTTGATTCGTGGCCCCAGTAATTTTGCCATTCGCCGTACTCCAGCGATACACCAGCGTACTCCCGCCCAAGGATCCGGTTCCGTCCAATTGGGCACTAGGTTGGGTACAAGAAAGCGGTGCAGCTGCAGCGATAATTGCCCGCACAGTGGTGCTGCTGTCTTTAACTGCCACAACGGCACCACTGGTGCAACCATTGGTCTGATCCGTAACTTCCAGGGCATAAGACCCAGCCCGATCCACGGTAATAGTGGGGGTGCTCGTCGAGCCAGTGATGTTTCCACCACTCAACGTACTCCAGACATACAGTAAGGTGCGATTGCCAGGATTGACCCTGGAATTGAGGGTTACCGAACGGTTGATGCAGTTGAGTTCTCGCGGGATGTCGATCGACAATTGCACTGAGGTTGTATCTGCTGCCACGGTGATGGTATCCAAACTGACGCAATGGTTGATGGCATTGGTTACGGCCAATTCATAAGCACCTGCTCGACGCACCTGCGTAGATAAGGCTCCGGGGCTAGTTACGGTTTGGCCGCTCAATCCCCGCCAGCGGTATCGGAAGGAGGCACCCTGGCTCGACCTCGCTCCACTCAAAGTAATATTGGTATTGGTACAGGTGAGGGTGCCGCCGCCGTCTGCAATCGCAGTGGGGGGACTGGAATTTTGGATGACTTGAACATTGGCATTGGCGGAGCAGCCATTGCGGGTATTGTCAATTTGTAGATTGTAAAAACCAGGGCCGCTAATTATGGCTGAATCCCGATCCGTAGCGCCTTCAATGCGCCCGGCACCACCAGTTGTCCATCTGTAAATGGGATTGGCCAAATTGCTGCTGTTGCCTGCTCTGAGGGTGATCCGCAGGGTGCGACAGTCCAGTGTGTCCAGGCCACGGATGTTGATGACGGGTTTGAGGGTATCTGAGGTAATGATGATGCGTTGGCGTCGAACGCACAAACTCTTATTGGTCATTACTTGCAAATAATACGTATTGGGCTTATTCACTACATAATGGCTACTATCGCTGAGTGGATTTCCCATATTGTCTTCCCAGCGGTACATCACTTGCCCCACTGGAATCGAACGAGTACCATCCAATACAATTTGTTTGCGAGTACAGGTAAGAACGGTATCGGGAGCTGTAATAATCGATGTAGGGCTAATGAAATTTATCGTCAAACGAATCAAACTATCACAACCCTGACGGGACATCAAAGGAATGATATAAACCCCAGAAGTGCTGAAACGTTTACCAGCAACCACTACCGATCGGCCTGTACAAGTTTCAATCACCGTATCCCGAACCGGAATCGCTGGCAATACGCGTAAATTTAATGCAACGATGCTGTCACAACTGCTGCGCGACTGGAGGGTATCTACGTAATTGCCCGTCGTTTTATACAAAGAAGTTCCTATTCGGACTGAATCGCCTGTACAAATGGTGCGATTCAGATTTACCCTCAATACCTTTTGAACTTGCAGGGGAACGACGACTAAACTATCACAGCGCCCTGGTTGATTGAAAGTTACGTAATAGCGGCCAGTAGCTTTAAAGCTGCGGCCATTGACTACTACTGAATCTCCTTCACAAAGCACCTTGAGGGGCAAGACAGTCGAATCATTGCGTGGGGCAATGGTTACGTTGACACAATTACTGGTCATTTCACCACAAAATGGAGCAGCATTCCCTAGTAATCGATTGCGCAGGGTATCCAGGCGAAGGACATTGTTGGGTGCGGGGAACAAACTGGAATCTTTACGCGCATAGGAAACCCCACAGACCTGGTAGTTGCCAGGGGCCAATTGTCGCAGGTCCGGGATTGAGGCGTAGCGCTGCAAAATCATGTCGCGACCAATCGCAAAGGTGTAGCCAAACTTGCTGGAGTCGGGTTTTATTCCACTGTACGTTGGCGCAAGCGCCAGATTCAGATCATTGTCATATTGGCAAGCTGATACGTTATTGAGGTTGTTCAAAACCCCTGCGTCGGCAAAACAACAACGCTGCCCTCTTTTGTCACAAAATTGAATGTCGAGACCAACCAGTCTGCTGGGAATCTGCGTACTACTCAGTGTTTTTAGCTTCAATTTCCAGGTGCCATTCACGGGGCCGGTATTGAATTCTTCCAGGCAACCTTGGTAAGGCCAATAGGAGCCCGTAATGCCGCTGGAAGCAAAAGGGTTGCTGCTGTTGTTCCAACGAGAAGCATAAGGTACCTGAGGCATGGGCACTGCCAGGCAGCGCACGAAGGTCACGTTCCAAGTACCCCCCAAGGTGGCTGGAGATACCGTGGCATTGGGGCCAATCAGTTGGATAGAGGTACCTCCCGGTGAGGTAAGCCACACTTCAAAATCGGTAATGGAGTTGTGACGAAAGCGCATGTTTACACCACAAACGCCTTGACCTGCTGCCGCCAAATTGTTATTGATGACATCAAAAACTTCAAAAGGATATTCTATTGAATCATTGGCAGGAATCAATAAAGGCGCTTCAATCGGGCAATTTTGTCCCCACAGCCAGCCGCTCAGCAGAATTGTCAATATAGTAAGGCAATGCTTCATTGTAGCACACAAATTAGTCCACAGTAAAAGGTAGTGTAAAGGGTCTTGAAAGAAGATTTTTTCGTTGCTAGATAGAGGAAAATAAGATCAACACATTGAACGAAGCTTTACAGTGCCGAGGTATCTAAGTAGTGGGGCAAAGTTAGTATATTTCAGTAAGGACGCTACCAAAAAATTCAATATCCCTTACAAGTGATAGCAGAGCATGTATCTTTGCTGTGCATTATCATAAAAATCAAACCATCACCAATGTTTTCAGCCATGCGTAACATCATTATTGTCATTTGTTGTTTGGGGTTCATGAGCCTGAACATACAAGCCCAAAGCCTGACCAGAAGTACCGACAAAGAAAAGAAAATCAGCAGCAGCAATAGCCGCATCTGGTACGGGGGGAATGTACCCTTGGGTTTGGGGTTTGGTTCCTCTACGCTGATTCAATTTGGCATCAGTCCAATGCTGGGCTATAAATTAACACCGGATTTTTCGGTGGGGCCCCGGGTAGGTTTTTTGTACAGTTACTACAGCCAACGTTTGATAAATGGGCAGGTTGAGCGGGTGCAACCACTATCCTGGTCAGCCGGAATTTTCAGCCGATACAAGTTTGTGGATCGCTTTTTTGTGCACGCCGAATACGAATACGCCAACGAGGCGGTGCCTTATTACACCTCCAACGGATTTGAGGTACAACGGTACAACGCCGACAATTTGCACCTTGGTTTGGGCTTGTTGCAGGGGGGATCGGGAGCAATGCGGAGCGAGATCCTGTTGCTGTACAATGTTAATCCGAGTCCGCTCTCTTCAAGATCGCCGCTATCCTTACGCTTTGGGCTCAATTGGCATTTCTAGTTTACTTGGATGCTTTTGCCCAATACAAAACGGAAATTAATTTCGCGCAAGGTGGCGATGAGGGTCAGACTGGTGTCATTCAAGGTTTCAATTTGATAATCAGCATCCATATCGCCACCGCGCTGCAAAAGCATTTGTTTTTTCAACTCATACTGTGCTTCGGCAGTAGATCCAGACATGTTGGTGATCATTTTCCCATCACCAAAAAATTCGAAGAACAAACCAGCCAAGTCTTCTGATTTTTGTTCATTCCGAAAGCCTTCCCGCAGCTCCCAGCGACCCAATAAATCAGCTTGATCTATTTTGGGCTCATTTTTACAAGCATAAAAACTAAGGGAAGCCAAAGAGAGAAATAATGTAGACGCTATCAATCGTTTCATGGAGTGTGTGTTAAATAAACTGGGGCAAAAATAAGAAGAATCTATGATTTCGGATGTGGGATGTCGGATTTCGGATTTGGGATGTCGGATTTCGGTGGTGGGATGTCGGATTTGGGATGTGGGATTTCGGATTTCGGTGGAGGGTTGCCTCAAGATTTAGAGATGAACAAAATCCATCGGTATTTCAAATTTGAAAGGCCATCTTTTCAACAACCAAAAATCCCGAGCCCAGGGCAACCGAAATCCGAAATCCCACATCCGAAATCCCCACATCCGAAATTACTTGGCTTCTTTTACGCCAAAAGCAATTTGAACATTTTCCCAGGCAATACTGACTTCTCCTTTGTCCGATACATCAATGGCCAGTTGTTCTACCAACAATTTGGTTTTGCCGGGTTTAACCGTGACGCGCAAGGCATCCATGTCTTTTTTGTAGCTGTAAGCGCCCCATTGGCTGGCTTCTTTGTTGAAGACCACCACCCATTCTTTTTCACCGGGCACGGTAAACAAAGAATATTTGCCTGCTGCCAATTTTTGGCCCTCAATCAAAACTGGTTTGTTCACCTCAAAGATGGTCGCCTCGTTGGCACCAGTACGCCAAACTTTTCCGTAAGGCACCAGTGCACCCCAGATGGTGCGTCCCTTTACCGAAGGTGCGTTGTAGGTAACGTTGATGCTGAGTGAGTCCAGCATCCGAGTAGCAGTTTTAGCAGGGCTGGGCCGTTGGGCTTTTTGGTCTTGAGCCTGTAGTGCGGTAGATGCAAAAATGGCCAACACCATTGTCAAGGCCATTGTGATTTGGTTGAAACGCATACTGATTTGGTTTTTTAATAGTAGACTTTATGAACAGAAGGTTGCTTGGCCAGAACTGGGTCTTTTGGGGCTGCTTTTCGGCTATTTTTTCGTCCGTAGCAGCTGCTACGCACTCAAAAATGAGCCTCAATCAGCCCCAAAAACCCTCAGTTCTGCCTCAAGCACCTTCTGTTCATAAAGTCTAGTCCTGTGAATAGATATTAGACTTTAAACTTTAGGCTTTAGTAACAGAGCATGCCGATAATTGGTTGATTATTCCACAGCAGCAGCTCGTCTTAGTCGGTCGTTGATGGCGCGGCCCAGGTCTTCTTCTGGCAGTAATTCCGTCAGAATGAAATCAATAGGCAAACGATCCAAATAACGCATGGCCGAAAAAAGATTTCGTGCTGCCTCAGTATAATCTCCTGACGAAGATAATGCAAACTGCCTTTCGGAGGGAATCTCCGAAAATCTTTCTCGAAAACTGAGCACTCCAACCGCTTTACCTTCATAGACAGGGATTAGTTCCGATAAGTTGCCTAGCACCAGTGGCACCCGTGGCGCATAGTGGCTTTTGAGCATCCCCGGCGCTTGGGGATTGGAGCTGGAATGGGCTTTTACCAGCACTGGCCCGATCAGGGCTTCAATGGCTTCCACCGAGATGCCTCCTTTGCGAAAAATGGTAGCACGTCCATCGGGGAAACCCACAATGGTACTTTCCAAACCAATGCTGCAAGGGCCGCCATCCAAAATGTAAGGGATTTGAGCACCCAGTTGATGCGCCACGTGTTCGGCGCGGGTGGGGCTGATGTAGCCGAAGGGGTTGGCGCTGGGGGCAGCCAAGGGGAAAGGTAGGCTTTGCAAGAGTTCCTGCGCCAAAGGATGCGCTGGAATCCGCATGGCTACCAAGGGCGAACCAGCGGTGACTAGATCTGAAATCTGGTCTTTTTTTTCCAACAACAAAGTCAAAGCCCCCGGCATAAAATGCTCGGCAAGTTTACGAGCCAGGGGCGGAATCTCCTTTACCCAGTTTTCCAAATGCCCCAAATCAGGCACATGCACAATCAGTGGGTCAAAAGAAGGCCGCTGTTTGATGGCAAAAATCCGCGCCACCGCTCGTTCATCCAAGGCATTGCCAGCTAGGCCATAAACGGTTTCGGTCGGAATGGCGATCACTTCTCCCTGTTTCAATAAAGCAGCAGCCTCGGCAACGTTTTGGCCTATCATTGGGTGGTGGACTTGTTTTGCGCTGCAAAGAAACGGTTTTTGGGGAGAATTTTGAATGACGAATTTTTCGAGTGACGAATGACGAATTTGGCACGCTGCCCTCTAAGTTTGTTCATGTGTTTAAATAAATGGAATCCAAATCTAGCACTTCCGAAAATCTTAGGCACTACCGATCATTCGTCACTCGTCATTCGAAAAATTCGTCATTCCTTCACAGTTTCCATCACTTGCAAATCCAAAATAAAACCCTTACTTTTGCTACAAATTGCGTTAAAAAATGCTCATCGCCAATCCGATTTATGATGTGGTTTTTAAATTCTTAATGGAAGATGCCAAGGTTGCCAAACTCTTGCTTTCCTCCATCATTGGCGAAAACATTGAAGAATTGACTTTTTTGCCTCAGGAATTCGTCAGTGATATCGATCAGGATAAAATAAGCAAGCCTCGCAAGTCGACTAAGTCAAGAAGAGGAAACAAGAGCAGCCTTACCGTTTATCGCCTCGATTTTTCGGCGCAGATTCAAACTCCCGAAGGCACCAAACAAGTCATCATTGAGCTCCAAAAGGCCAAATTTTCCACCGACATTACTCGCTTCAGAAAATACCTCGGCGAGCAATTTGGGGACAAAAGGAACATTACCAGCTTAAAAATCAACAAACGCATTCGCAAGGTGG
>JAIYAV010000136.1 GCA_027488855.1 Saprospiraceae bacterium | reverse complement strand
TTGTAGGAGCGCATTCCAGAATTGATGGGGACTGCGACATGTCTGTGTCATAAAATCTTTTTTGTGAGCATTGTAGGAGCGCATTCCAGAATTGATGGGGACTGCGACGAGTTTCCTCGATGATGACGTCTTCTTCCACTAGTAGGAGCGCATTCCAGAATTGATGGGGACTGCGACGGTCTCTTCAAGTCTTTGGTTTATATTTGTAAACGTAGGAGCGCATTCCAGAATTGATGGGGACTGCGACATTCTGGACGCAACAATTCGTCTATTTCTTGTGATGTAGGCGCGCATTCCAGAATTGATGGGGACTGCGACATTGTTTAACCTATCCTCTGAGGCATCAATAGGGTAGGTGGATAAATTCGGCGAAAATGAACAGTAAAATCCGGAGTAAAGTGAACGCTAAAAAATAGGTGTTCCGCATCTCCAAGCACCAATCACCATTTTTTCACAATAAAAAATGCCAGGAGATTTGAATAAGACAATATTAATTTTTTATCTTGCCACTCCCCAGTATCAAATCATAGTTCGTCCATAAATTAGTAGAGAGGCATTTGAGGATTTTGATCTTAAGCTGATTGATTCATTCGATTTAAAATTACAGAAATGATAAGAGCACAAAAGCACTCGGATTCGAGTGATGCCACCGTGCAATGTCTATCCGTTACCTTTGACTTGGCACTCGATCACCGCCAAATTGCGCAGTGGCGAGGGGCCTTTGTGGAAATGGCTGGTTGGGAATTCCCTTTGCTGCACAATCATCAAGAGAATGGCGCGGCCATTTACCAATATCCCTTGGTACAATACCGGACCCGTAAAGGCAAAGCATCCTTGTTTGCTATTGGTGAGGGCATGAGTTGCCTGCGGGAAGTGTTGTCCAAACGCAATTGGGAACTCAATTGGCAGGGCGAAAAACAGCAATTGTACATCGCCGAAATGAAAACCCACGAAACCCAGCTCAAACTTCGGGATACTCCCCAAACCTACCGCCTGCGCCAATACCTGGGGCTCAACCAAGATACCTATGCCTTGTGGCAAAATGCCGACGGCTTGATCGAACGTGTGCAGCTCTTGGAAAAAAGTATACGCAATCACCTGCTATCCTGCCTGTGGGGTCTGGGTTGGGACTCGAAGGAACAACTTCAGGTGAAAATCCAGGAACTCCAACACTCCAAAGTCATCAGCTTTCATGCCCAGGCCTTGATGTCTTTCGACCTCAGCTTTTCTACTCGGATGAACATTCCGCCGGGAGTGGGGATCGGAAAGGCGGTGAGCCATGGATTTGGAGTGGTGTGGCCGGGGATTGAAGCGAAGGAATAGCATTGATAGGGGTATCGAACGATAGCGTTCAAACTTACCTTCCAAGAAAAATATTTTTCTTCTAACAAAATACCTCAACCATGAATAAAACTACCCTCAGACTCCGACATGAGTCTCACAGTAGTGATTCTTTACACAAAACACCAATGTTTATTATGTACAAAATTCGCTCTTTGACCCTTATCTTAATTGGGCTGTTTATCGCCTTTAATGTATTTTCTCAATCGCCTGCGGATAGTTTGACGATAGATCAGGTAAATGCCATCAAAGATGCCTTATCTAACATGGAAAAGGTCAATTCGCTTTGGGAGCTAGGCAAATACATTGTTCCAGTGCTTACACTTATTGTTGGTTTTTTAGGAGGATACGCTTTTTACCGGAAAAAAGTAAATGATTGGGCAGATCGTCAGATAGATGAAAGGCTCAAGAAAGAGTACAATATCGACTGGAGCGTACTCAAAGCCATGATTAATGAAAAGTCAAAGCGTTCAAATTGCAAAGTCGCTGTACTAAATGCAGTGACGGGCAAACGAGATGAAATCATTGATTTGCTGACGAATGCTGGATTCCCGATCCCGTCTTTTTTTACTTTTAATGACACCAAAGATACTTCAAAGCACTACTTTTTTTCTGATAAGTTTGACCCCAATGCCTTTGATTTTTTGCTTATTGATAATGAGGATGGCCAATTGGAAGAAATGGAAATCGCAGAAAAAATTTTGGTAAAGCAAAAAGATGCCTTTCAAAAAAAGATACTGTGGTTTAATCCATCTGCGAAATTGGAAAAATACGAGGAATACATCAAATCGATTGCAGTTTTACAGGCGAAAGAAAGAATTCCTGTCGCAATTGAACAAAGACTCTAACCCTCAACTAATCAAAATACTACATTATGTACCAAGCAACATTCACCCAGCGTCAAGAAACGCCGCTGATTCATTTTTTGCACGACCAGCCGGGGACTACACTACGGGCGACTGAGTTGAAACCAAATCAATGTGTTTAAATATCAAAAATACCTGCGCCAACCTTCTTCATCTCAAAATGCTTAAAACTATGGAAGAAATTACATTTAACTGTCGATTTATCACCCCTGCTTTTCTTGGTGGTGCTGACCCTAAAGGCACACCGGAGCTACGCGCACCTTCGATTAAAGGGGCTTTGAGGTTTTGGTGGCGGGCGATGCATGCTGATTGGGAACTGTCAAAATTGAAAAAAGAGGAAGCAGAATTGTTCGGAGGTATGTATAATGAAAATGGAAAAGAAATCGCTTTGAGGAGCAAAGTTTTACTACGTGTTGAAATGATGGAGGAGATAATTTCTAAAAATCTAGCTCGGTCTATTCCCGTGAAATACATGGCTTATGGTGCCGAAGAACGTGCTTATTTTGATGTTGGCACTCATTTCAAAGCTTGTTTTAAAATTATTGAAAAAGAGACTAAAAAGGTAGAAAAAATTAAAAAGGACGTTCGAACTGCTTTTTCTTTATTAACTCAATTCGGCGGACTAGGGTCAAAAAGTAGAAACGGGTTTGGCTCATTTTATTGTGAAGAAAGCTTGTCACTATCCCAATTATTGAAATTGGATATTATTCAAAACGGTGAAATTGAACCCAAATTTACTGGACTGTCAAATATGGTTCAGGTTTATCAAACAACCCGTACTTTCAATGACTATGTGGAATTTATCACTGGAATGGCTAAAATCTATAAAGATAATGGAAGGTCTAATGTGGAAAAAAAGAATAGGCATTTTATCGCAGCCCCATATCCTGCATCAAACCCTAATACACCGCCAGACCGCCATGCTAAAATCCATTTAATGTCCGCGATTGATACTGGAATAGGTCTAAAAGGTTTGATAACCTTTATGCCCTACGACTACCTTTCGGGTCATCCAGACTACTCAAACAATACAAAATTAAGTTGGGAAGAGACCAAAGAACTCTTTGGTGAGGGTATTTATAATGCCCAAAATCGCAATGGTAAGTACCTTTTAGAAACCTTGATCAACGACTAACTATGACCCACCTCTTCCTCTTCACCCTCGGCCCTGTCCAATCCTTTATCGCCCAGGCGCGAAAGGCGCACGATTTGCACAGTGGTAGCAAAATTTTGTCGCAGTTGTGCAAGGTAGCTGCCGGGCATTTTATCTCCTGCGGCGGCGAAATCATCTTTCCAGATATTAACAGCGATTCAATTCCCAATCGTTTTATGGGAAAAATCGAAGGAGACCACGATTTGCAAAAAGTGGGAAGGCAAGTCGAAAATTCGGTGCACGAATGGTGGAAAAAACAATTTGATGAACCTCAACATGGACAAGAAACTTCCCTTGCTGAATTGCTTACTGATACCGCAGTTTACAGTGAAGCCAACCGTCAAATCGAGAAGCATCTCGACATCCAATGGCTTTTTCAGAGACTCGTCGATGATTCAGATGAAACCTATCGCGCAGCTTACAAGGAACTGAACAAAAACCTCAACGCCCTCAAAAACACGCGCCCATTTCACACTTCCGAAGAAACGGGCCGAAAATGCAGCCTCGACGGTGAGCGAAATGTGATTTTTTATCGGCTGGCTCAAAATCAAGTGCTGCGAACGGCAGACAGAGCTCCCTTGTATTCAAGCGAAAATCTAGTAATCAATTACAATGATTTGACCCAATTAAAACTTCGCCACTTGCAACCCGGTGAAGGATTGAGTGCGGTGAGTATGCTGAAAAGATTCCAAGATTTTGATGCGGATGATTTTCCTGATACGGCCCAGTTTGCACTTTCCGAAACCATGCATAAAATTGGTAGGAAATATTTGATTGACATGACCAAGCACTTTGGACACAATGATTCAAAACACCTGAATTGGCAACTTTTTTTTGAGGAAAACCTGAACGAGCGATATTTTGTGAAACAAGGTTTACCACTGGGCAAACGCAATAAAGCAATTGATATTCAGGAAGAATTGGCAAAAAAAGCTCGTGAGAATGGCCGAAACCTCGAAAAATACTACGCTCTCGTCGTTTTCGATGGCGACCATATGGGCGAATGGTGGAAAGGCAGCCGCCTGAAACCAGACGTAAAGCTGGAAGATTTTCACAACAAGTTGAAAGAGAAACTAGCAACATTTGCCCAAACCGTTCGCACGGAATATTCAAAAGATGGGCATCGTGGCTGGGTCATCTACGCTGGTGGCGACGATTTTTTGGGCTTTTTCAACCTGCATTATTTGGCTGAGAGCTTGGAGTTTCTCACAAAAAAATATCAGGAAATCGTCCATAATGAGCTTGAAAGCCAAATCGAGGGCGACCACAAACTGACCTTTTCAGCAGGTGTTTGTATCGCGCATTATAAAGAACCGCTTTCGTTGGTGCTTGCTCAAGCCCGTGATATGGAGCATGATGCAAAAAAACTGCGCGATGAGAAAAATGCGCTAGGCATTGCAGCCATACCTGGAAGCGGGCAAATTGCCAAGGTCGTGCTACCCTTCGAGCATTTTACGCATCTTGGCCAGGTTATTTCGGATTTACAGACGCCTGATTTTTCAAATGCCTTTGTCAGCAAAGCACGCTCAGAATTGGCAGCTTTCATCGAAAAAGGAAAAGACAAAAACGGTAAAAGTTTTCAAAAAATAGCCGACGGCTTAATAGAAACTGCCCAAAGATTGCTCGACCGTGCCGTCAGTCGGGCCTGCAATTTAACCAAGGAGGAAGGCACGGACGAGGAGTTTCAAAAACAGAAAAATGTGAAAGTCGAGACGCTACAAACGGCTGTCAAAACCTTGCTCGAAACCAACTCCCAAAATCTACCTGCATTTTTTGATGCCTTGGACATCGCCGATTTCATTGAACGCCAAACCCATATCGCCAAACCTAAAACCCAAGTCGTAGAACCATGAAATTAGAACTAGAAGCGCTCGACCCATTGTTTTTTAGAGATGGCCGCCCCTTCGCCCTCGGCGAAGAAAGTTACGCCAGCGGCATTTTTCCACCCTTGCCTTCTACGCTTCGCGGAGCTTTGCGTTCGATGTGGATTTCCCAGCAATTAAGTGCACCCAATGCGGATAAAGATGGGCTTGCACTTGCTTCAGTTAAAGTTAGCTTGACCTATTTCGGCCTGGGTATTGCCGGAAACCCCGTTTTTCCGGTACCGCTTGATTTGTTTTTCACTGAAAAAGAGGGCCTTGCACAACCAATGGAGTTGATTCAGCCTGATTTTACATCTTCCTGCCCGCCACAGGTGACGCACCTTTTCAAAGCAGATGCCGATGGCAAAACAGAATCAGTCACTGGGTATTTGCTGGAATTGGAAGTGATGCAAAATTATCTCAATGGAGTAAGTGATGCAGGTTTTGCGACAAAACGCCTTTCCGATTTTGTCAAAAAGGAACATAAAATCGGCATCGGACGAAACAATGCTACACATCGAACAAAAGATGGTCTGCTTTTCAGGCTTGTGGCCAATCGTTTTGTGGAAGACGAAACAATTGGAAAACTCAGCCTCTTGCTTGACGTTGAAGGCTTTGATGATCCACAAACGACACTTTCTGATGTTGCAGTGACCCCACTAGGCGGTGAACGACGTAGCGTGACAGCAGCACCAACACTTTTTAATCTGCCTGCAAAGCCAACTATTTCTGGCGAAGTCTTTAAAGTTGTTTTGCTTACTCCCGGGTTGTTCGATTCATGGTTTCCTGCACATTTGCTGGATGACTTTCCAGGGTTGAATTTGGTCGCTGCTGCCGTGGGTAAACCCGTCTCGGTTGGTGGTTGGGATGTTTTGAACCAACAGCCCAAACCTATGCGCCGTGCGGTGCCTGCCGGAAGTGTTTTTTTGTTTGAGGCTACAAGCAAAGAGCAAGTCAAGGAAATTATAGAAGAATATCATGGTAAATCCATTTGTCAGCCTACCGACGACCTTGATGGCTTCGGTATTTGTCTTATCGCCCAGCCTTTTAACACTCAAAACTTAAAATAATGTTTCAGATAGCCAAACCCATCTTTTTTATCTGCGAAACGCCACTTCACGCCGGTGCAGGCGGTGGTATCGGTACCGAATTGCCGATCCAGCGCGAAGAGCATACCCTTTTCCCTAAAATAGAAGCCTCCGGTATTAAAGGTGCTTTTAGGGAGGTTTTTGAAAGAAAAAAAACTGATAAAGGTTTAGATCCTGATTTAATCGCTGTTTTCGGTCATCCAAAAAACGGAGATGAAAACGCTGGTGCACTTGGCTTGACGGATGCCCGCTTGTTGCTTTTCCCGGTACGCAGCCGGCAAGGTGTTTTTGCCTGGGTAACATGCCCGCGTGTGTTGACGCGATTTATCCGCGATTTGAAAGTAAGTGTGGCAAACGAAGGGGGAGAATCCGTGAAAAACCTGATGGATTTGGTTGCCGCAGTGCCCAAAGACAAGCCTTCCGTGCCTTCCAATAGTGTGATTGCCAGCGATCGTGTTTTTTTGGAAGAATACAGTATTCGGGTTGAAGTGGATAAAGCGACCAGTGCACTTGCTACCAATTTGGCCAAGCTACTTGACATCTCGGAGCTACCCGGCCAATTTGTCATTATCCCCGACGATTATTTCTCTGATTTTGTGCAGCATTGTACAGAAATTCAAACCCGAATTCGCATTGGTGAAAACGGAGTGGTCGACGATGGCGCACTCTTTACGGAAGAACATTTGCCTGCTGAGAGCGTATTGTATGCTTTGGCGATGGCACACCCTGAATTTACAGACAGTGAAAAACTCAAACAAGAGAATCGTGACCGCCGCTCAGCAAAAAAAATTTTAAAAATCTTTACCGACGACTTGCCCGAAATCGTCCAAATCGGGGGTAGTGCCACTCTTGGAAAAGGAATCGTACGGATCACGAAAATTTTCTTGAACGATGAAAACTGAAAACCTAGAAGCCAAGCGGGCTTTGTTCGCTTTTAAAGCTGCTGAAAAAGGCAATAAAAAGCAGGCAGATTCTCAAAATAAATTCAACTATTCGGCAGCTGTTCAGGAATTGCCAACTATACTTCGTATGAACGGACTACGGGCTACAATGGCTTTTTTTTATTCAAAAGAAGGCCAGCATCGTATGGTTTTTGATAATCTGGTCAGCTGGTTCAAGTTGGAAGATGAGCCAACTAAATTTATGCAAGCAAAACTGAAAGAGAAATCAGAAGCAAAAGATTTCATGAATATTTTGCTGCATCTTTCTGACAATGAATACCGAATCGTTCAAGCCGAAACACTAACGCTCGCAAACTGGCTGATTCGTTTTGTTAAAACTGAAAACTCAAAAACATCAACTCCTAAACCCGAAGGCGATGAACAACCTCAAATTTAAAATCAATTCGTTTGATGAAAACCGTAGTGCATGGTTGGTTGAAGCTGATGGCCAAAGGCGAGAAGTATTTGTACCTGCCGAAGTATTGAAAAAAGCGTTCATCACCCGTGCCTGGCTCGACCGAACTTTGTTCAATTGCGCAGTAGGCCACTGTTTTCTTGAAGCTGATGTTGAGCAACGTGGGAATCGTTGGCAGGCGACCAAAGTGTGGCTTTCACTAGAAAAAAATAGTTCAAATGAGGTGTTTAAAAATTTTGGCCTTGAATTAAATAAGCCACGAAAGGGCACCCAGGCTTTTGCTGATTTAACGGGTCTAGAAAAAGTAACAGGCAAGTTGTCAAAACGATTTTTAGAAATCGAAAATCCAAACAAATCCAAATCGAAGCCAGACCTCTGCAATTTTCGCTTTGATAATGATTTTTTGGAAAAACTGGCTGCTCGACATCTGAAAAATGCCAATGCACTCACCCATAATAACTTAATTCAGACAGATTTTACGCCTGATTGGCGCATGGTCACGGGTATGGGCGAGGCATCAGTTTATGAGACAAACTTAACTTTGCACCATGTTTACGGAGTCCCGTACATCCCTGCATCTTCTATAAAAGGCGTGTTAAGACATTACTTGACTGAAATTTCAGCAGATAAAAAAATCATCGAACAAGTTTTTGGAAATGGCGATGAAGAGTCCGAAACTGCCAAACCTGTACGTGGGCAGTGCACGTTCTTCGATGCATTTCCTACCAAAGCCCCGCGTGTTGAATTGGATGTGATGACCCCGCACTACCCAAAATATTACGGCGAAGGGCAGCCTCCTGCCGATTGGCAAAGTCCTAATCCGATTCATTTCCTGACTGTCGGCCACGGCACGCCATTTCGATTTCTGATTGGCTTACCAAACGACGCGACTTCTAATGATTTGAAATCAAATCTGGGGAATTGGCTAAAAGAGGCCCTGACTTCTCGCGGGCTAGGTGCCAAAACAGCGGTAGGTTACGGCTATATGAAAGCAATAAAACATTAGGACGATTGGAATAAAATGTTGCATATCATTCTAAAAAAACTACATAAATGAGAGACCGTGAACTTCGTACGAAGCTAAAAAAAGTAGTTGCAAAAAATGCCAAAGAAGTTATTCCTGTGCTTGATCAAATCTTTGCAAAGGATGACGGCATATTGGATGAAATTTTATTGCTAGAAAGTAAACTAGAACGAGCTGAGACCCAATATCGGAAAGGAATAATTACCATACAGGAAAGAAATATGACTTCAGATCAAATCAATGATTCCTTTTTTCAAATAATCGAAAAAATAAAGCTAGAGGATGCTGAATCGTACCTGAAAACGCAAATGAAATTTGACAAAATACTAGTGGTATGTCTGGAGCAAGAAAGGAAAAAGGAAATTCGTAAACTCTTTCCAACTACTTATTGGCCAGGCTTAATTATTGAGGTGAGTTCTGCATTGTTAGAAGAAAATTTTGTCAACGACTTTAAAATAGTAGTTTTTGACAACAACATAAAACCAGCGCCGAGCTACGTTGATGAACTGATTAAGTCCTATTTGGATACGCGAGACCCTTATCTTTTATACTTTGGCTCAGAGCCCAAACGCTGGTTAGGAGAGCCCCCATACGTGGAAAAGGCTTATTTTGCTAATTCAGTTTTTTCCATTCAAACTCGGCTCTATGAAATGATAGAATACATTGACAACATAACTAGTTCTGAAATTGAACAAGAACTGCAAGACCAAGTTCAATGAAGGGCTCCCCCCCCCCAACAAAAAAAGCCCAACCCCCACTCAGGATCAGGCTAAAAAGACCAACGCAAAAAGAAGAAAGCACGGCGAGCGCTTAGCTAGAGCAGCCTTAGCCCGACGGCGTTGCGTGGGTAACCCGGAATGGCGTGTTGATCGCGGTACGTGCGGGCAGCTTGTACGGAAGGGAAGGGACCCAGTAATATTTTCCATTTGCCATTGAGGTCGCTGGATTCGGCCAGGTACACCCGCAGTTGGCTT
Source organism: Saprospiraceae bacterium (assembly GCA_027488855.1). Taxonomy (GTDB): domain Bacteria; phylum Bacteroidota; class Bacteroidia; order Chitinophagales; family Saprospiraceae; genus Haliscomenobacter. Next base: position 5,855 of record JAIYAV010000136.1, on the reverse strand, counting down.
TGTTGTTGTCGTGACTGGTACAAATCATAGGCATTCGCCTCCACGCTGAAGGCTCCGATTTGGATGAACCAATCACCCGACTTTGCACGCTGCGGCTGAGTTGGGCTAGGAGGCTCTTCTTTTGCTACTTGTTGTTGATCTAAATCTGCGGTTTTCAGCGGGTTCAGGGTCAGTTCTTCGGGTTGCTGGGCTTCTTCGTCGATGTCTTTTTCTTCCCGCTGTACGCGCGGATTACCCTTGCGGGTGCTACTGTAGTGAACAGCGGTAGTTTTGGAGGGAGGCCATGCCTTGCTCAAACCCCAATAACTCAGGCTACTCAACACAAGGGCCAATACAATGCCGATGATGGTACTCCGGTTGGACAGGCGATTCAAAAAATCCTCTGCCATCCGATCCTTCATCGGGATGCTGCGGGTGACACCCTTTTGGATCAAACCCCGCAAACGTCGGGCGACCAGCAGGCCCACTGCCAGACTCAAGCCCAACTTGATGAAAAAAGCCATTGAAAACATATCCGTGGAAAGTTTGATGGTACTTGGCGCAGTGCTCATCTTCCATGCGGATGGTCTTTGGAAATAAGACGGCCATTCAGCTTCAATTCTTTCAAGATGGAGTCAAATAAGTTTTCCAAATAAAAAAGAAATAATTTTTTTTCCTTAAAGTGAAAGATTTCTCCTTTTCAATCCGTCTTATCCTCAAAAGCACTTTTGAACCAGAATCAACCCCCCAAGTTGAATTGCTGGCTTGTTTGTTTAATTCATGCTAGGGTTTAAATTGATAAACAATGGGGCAGCCAATTGCTACGGAAAGCGCTGCTCTTAAAGTAAAAGACCAATATGACCAGATATCCCCACCTTCAGTATCGGGTGCGCCCCAATGGAGTACTCGAAAAAGTGATTGAAGATTTTGCACCAGCCCTTTTAGATGACCCAGCCTCCCTCTCTGCCATCCACCGCTTTGTATTTATGCCGACCTGCACCACGTCCTCAATTAGCGATTTAATGGATCGCCTGCACCAGAAACACGGGGTTTTGATGGCCCCGGAGCTGATTGAAGGTTTTGTCAACTGTTTGCAAGGCGCCAGGAAGTTTGTCCATCTGCACCATGTCCCCGACTTGTCGAGCCTTGAGTTACACATGCAGGAACACAATCTGCGTATGGCTCAGCGCATCAAGGGTCTGCTTCATCCTCAGTAAGCATTATCACAGGAGTGATTTTTTTTGGGGTTTTTTAACATTGGGTGAAAGTTTCTTCCACTTCAGAACGTCTATTGTATGAAAGCTACAGACAAGCGTTCGTTTTTGCTAACCCAATAATCCAACTGTTATGAACGGTGTTTTTCCCGAGGAGGCCCTCCTCAGTCCGGGTGCCTTCGTACAAGAGGTGTTTGCCCGAAACGAAATTTGGACCTGGTGCCTTTACGGCATGGCACGCAAGCATCAGGTCCATCTCATTGAAGATGCCTTGCAAGAGTTTTACTGCGCAGTGTTCAGAAAATGGCACAAAATCCCTAAAGATTCACACGCCAAAATGATGGCCAGCCTCAATACCATGCTGCGCCGCATTTTTATTGACACGCTCCGCCGAGAACGCTCTACCATGTACCTGGACGACATATTGTCCACCGAACAACCTGCTGGCACCCTGTATCACCTTTGTTACAGTGCGTATCAGGAAGAAGTCTCCGAGCGTTTATTCACGCTACTTTCCGACCGCGACTACCTCATCATGCAAAAGCGGATGGAAGGGTATGAAAGCCGGGAAATCGCCGAAATCCTCGATGTCAACCCCAATTACATCGATCTGCGCATCCACCGCATGCGCAAAAAACTCCGCACCCACTTTTCCTGAAATTGCTACTCCTGTCTTGTACTGCTCGACTTACCCTTCTACGTAATTCAAGTCTTACTACCGCCACTGTTTTTTATTCCACTGTAATTTCTTGAAAATCATTCTGGTAAAACCCAAAGGCTGGGACTTTGCCTGGAGTTTTATTGAACTGATGTTGCTCAGCGTACTGGCCATCAGCATGTCACCACTTTCATCCAACCATTATGGACAAAAAAACCATGCACCAACACCAGCAAAACAAAGCGGTGTTGTGCAGCATCAACAGCATCAATGAGCTGGCTCGCTTGTTGCGCACCGATCAGCGGCGGCTTCAACTGATGGCCTCGCGGCCAAGCTACAAAGCTTTTGCCATTCCCAAAAAGGGGGGCGGCGAGCGCCAGATTGAGGCCCCGGCCGATGACCTCAAAAAGGTGCTGAGCATCCTCAATCGCTACTTGCAAAGCACGTATATTTTTGAAAAATCCAGTGCAGCCTATGGATTTGTCACTGGTGCCAAAAACGACGATGATCGGCGCAATGTGTTGACCAATGCCCAAAAGCACCTGGGCAAACCATACCTGCTGAACATTGATCTGGAAGATTTTTTTCACTCGGTCACGCAGGAGCAGGTGGTGCAGATTTTTCAGGGGCCTCCGTTTCGCCTCAAGCGGGACTTGCCCGATTTACTGGCCAATTTGTGTACCTACCATGGCCGCTTGCCGATGGGTACGCCCACTTCACCGGTTTTGTCCAATTTCGCCTGTCGGGCCCTGGATCAGGAATTGATTCAATTCAGCGAAGATTTGCTCTGGACGTTCACCCGTTATGCCGACGACATGAGTTTTTCGGCCAAATTACCGATCACTGCGGATAAAGTGGAATCGGTTTGTGCCTTGATCGAAAAGGCCAATTTTAAGGTCAATGGCCGAAAAGTCAAGGTGTTTGGCCCCGATGACCCCAAGATTGTTACGGGTTTGCTGCTCCACGAAAAAGAAGTATTGTTGGCTCCCGACTACCTCGACTTGTTGGCCGAGGAAATCAAACGCCTGCAAGAAGTGCTTCGTGCTCAAAACGAACAGGGGCAATTGAGCACCCGTTGGGTCGAGCAGCTCAAACAGCAAATCCGTGGGCGGCTTAATTTTGCGGGTTTTGTACTCAAACGAAACGACGCTCAATACACGGAATTGAAAGACGCTTTTCATACCGCCCTCAATCCACCGCCGGAGGATTTTGGGGCGGTGAGTTGGCGGCGCTTTCCCTATAATTTCTAAACTCCTCAACCTCTCCATATGCAACTCGTACTCGACACCGCAGGCCTACAAGTCCAAAAAAAAGGCAACCTTTTTGAGATTGTGGGTGAAAAGGGCAGTCGCAGCATCAGTCCGGCCAAGTTGAGCAGCATTGCCATTACCTCCACGGTGATTCTGCACTCGGATGCCGTGGTGCTGGCCATTAAAAATCAGGTCCCGATTTTGTTTTTTGACCGCATTGGGCGTGCCAAGGCGCGTCTGTGGAGCCCCTATTTCGAAAGCATCGCTACTTTGCGGCGCCAGCAGGTACGCTTTGCCGATACCGTGGAGGCAGGCAGTTGGATTGTAGACGTTTTTTTGCTCAAAGTGGAGGAACAAGCCGCTTCTTTGCGCTTCCTGGCCGGAAAAGTTTCCACACACCGTGCCCAATTGGAATCGGTAATCGGGGTGATTCGCCAGCAGTCGCGCAATTTTGAGCAATACCGCGAGCAATTGCTCGAAGAGTCTAGGCAAAACATTATGGGTACGGAAGGTAACATTGCCCGGCTGTATTGGCAAGTGTTGGGTGCAGCTCTGCCACGCCAGTACAGTTTCCAAAAACGTACCCGCCAACCCGCCGAAGACATGTTCAACGCTGCGCTAAACTACCTCTATGGGATGTTGTACACGGTGGTGGAGGCGGGTTTGTTTGCTGCAGGTTTGGATCCATTTTTGGGTTTTTTACACGTGGACGAGTACCGCAAGCCTACTTTGAGCTTCGACTTGATCGAGCCCTTCCGGCCCTGGATGGATCAATTGTTGGTACAAGAGTGCCTGGAAAAACGATTGCAACCCACTTTTTTTACCCGCAATCAACATGGCTTGTACCTCAACAAGGATGGAAAAGCTTTCCTGATTCCACTTTTTAACGACTACTTGCGCAGTGAGCGCAAGTATTTCAATCGGGAGTCTACGGTGCGCAACCACATCTATTACCTGGCGCAGCTCCTGTCTCAACGCATTAGGGCGATAGAAAAATAAATGTTCATTTTGCCATAGGATTAGATAAGTAAACTGTTCAATTTAAGTGTCTTATCTAATCCTATGGCTTAGAAAAAATGAACATTTATTTTTGCCCGCTACTAAGAAGCAGCGCGGAGGGTTAATGGTTTAACCTAAATCTGCTACCGCACATGAACATTTCAACTGCGCACCTGCAACGGCTTTTTGTACAACAGCCACCCGCAGGGCTTTCGCCGATTGTGTACCGCAACTGGCTACTAGGGCGTTACCTGTACCACAAAAAACGCAAAGGCAAAGACCATTTGCTTTGGTTGGAACAGGCCCAAGCCGCTCTGCTCAAAACGCCGCTCAAGGGAATGGCCCTGCTATTGTGCCGTTTTTTTCAGGCTTATCCACGGCTGAAAAACCTGCAAGCCAGCTTTTATTGGGCTCATTACCGTGCCTTGCTGGGCGTACCCAATGCCGCAGAGCGCTTGTTTTACGAGCGTTGTGCCCTGGCTGGGCATTGGACTGCCGGGCAGCTAGAGCGCCAAATCCGCAGCCAATGGCTCTGGCGAAGGCAATACCAGCACGTGGCAAATGCAGGAATAATTGGCAACGAAACCGCGATTGCCCTGCCCAACCCCATTGTACTCGACTTTCCGCCCCGCTTGCCCATCCACAACGAACAACAACTGGAGTCCATGCTACTGGATCAACTGGGGATTTTTTTGCTGGAGCTAGGCCCCGGATTTTCCTTCGTGGCCCGCCAACAACGCCTGACCAGTTTCAGTGGCAAACGTTTCACCATCGACCTGGTTTTTTACCACTACCGCTGGCGGCGCTTTGTGCTGTTTGAACTCAAATACGGCCCCCTCAACGCCGCCGCCATTGGGCAATTGGAAACCTACGTCCAGCTTTTTGACGACCTATGGAAATCCCCCAGCGACCAGCCCACGCTCGGCGTAGTACTCTGCCGCAGCATCGATCCGGCTCTACTGCGTTATTCCGCCCTCCAGCACAATGCCCAACTGCTTGCCATCACCTTTGAGCGAAAAGTGAATAGTGAAAAGTGAAAAGTGAAAAGCTGGTACAGCAGTTGTTTTTCAACTTTTGAATTGATTTTTCTGAGCTTAAAGTTTAGAATTAAAGTGGAAGCACATTTTTTCACTTTTCACTTTTCACTTTTCACTTTTCATTTTTCACTTTTCACTTTTCACTTATGCCCACCCTCATCTGCTACGACATCACCGCCACTTCCCTCCGTACCAAACTGGGTAAAAAGATTACCGAAGCTGGTTTGGATCGCATTAATAAATCCGTATATTTGGGAACGATTACGGATAGTTCTTTGACATCGCTGGAAAATGAGCTGGCCCAACTGATTCTGGGGCAGGCTGGCCCCGGAGATAGCCTCATCATCATCGCAGTGACGACGCTTCAGGTAGATCAAATGCGCATTTACGGCAGCATCGGACCGGATAAGGATGAATTGAGTGGAGAGAAAAGCACCCTCATTTGTTGAGATCAATTGCAAGATGTTGCGGAATTCCGCAGGATTTGCCAGTTTTGCTGAAATATAGTCGCAAAAGTTAATTAGTGATTTTTTTGCAAGTGTTCTTGTTTTTTATTGTCTTTTATTGTTTTACACATAACAACTTTGAGCTAAAACAAAAAACCGGGTTTTTGCCCTGTTTTTTTATGCAATATTCGTTCATTCGCTGTCGCAAATGCTTAATTTTGTTTCACTTAAAAGCAAATTGCTCAAATTTTCGCTAACAATGAGCGACCCAA
>JAIYAV010000249.1 GCA_027488855.1 Saprospiraceae bacterium | reverse complement strand
CTGAAAACGTTTTTGATCAAAAACCAGTAGCCCACTAATGACCCAAATACTGATTGTAGACGACGAGGCCAGCATCCGCCGGGCTTTACGCGAGATTCTTGAATTTGAAAAATTCAAGGTCAGCGAAGCTGTCGATGGACTGGACTGCCTAGCCAAGCTCAAAGAGCAAAACTACGACGCCATCCTCATGGACATCAAAATGCCCAACCTGGACGGCATGGAAACCCTCGAACGGGTGCAAGAACTGGTGCCTGATACGCCAGTAATTATGATCTCTGGTCACGCCACCATCGACACCGCCGTAGAGGCTGTCAAACGGGGTGCATTCGACTTCATCAGCAAGCCACCCGACCTCAACCGCTTGCTCATCACCCTGCGCAACGCCCTCGACAAGTCCAATCTGGTCACTGAAACCAAAACCTTGCGCCGCAAAGTAGCTGGCCGCCAGGTGCAAGACATCATCGGCAACTCCGAACGCATTCAATTCATCAAAGATACCATCCAAAGAGTAGCGCCCACCGAAGCCCGCGTATTGGTCACCGGACCCAATGGCACAGGCAAGGAACTCGTAGCCCGCTGGATGCACGAACTCAGCCAACGCGCCTCTGGCCCCATCGTGGAAGTCAACTGCGCGGCCATCCCTTCCGAGCTCATCGAAAGTGAGCTGTTCGGCCACGAAAAAGGCTCTTTTACTTCGGCGCACAAACAAAAATTGGGCAAGTTTGAACAAGCCAACAATGGCACGCTTTTCCTGGATGAGATTGGCGACATGAGCCTCTCCGCTCAGGCCAAAGTGCTACGCGCACTGCAAGAAAATCGCGTTACGCGAGTAGGTGGGGAAAAAGAAATTGCGGTCAATGTAAGAGTAGTCGCCGCTACCAATAAGGACTTGCGCAAGGAGATCGCCCTGGGTCATTTCCGCGAAGACCTTTACCACCGCCTGGCCGTGATTGTCATTGATGTACCCGCACTGAATGACCGCCGCGATGACATCCCCCTCCTGGTGGAACACTTTCTCAACCTCGTTTGTACCGAATACGGCACGCCCATCAAAGGCATCAGCGAGGAAGCCATCACCCAATTACAAGCCCTGAACTGGACCGGAAACATCCGGGAATTGCGGAACGTGGTGGAGCGCCTGGTGATACTGGGGGGACAGGAGATCAGTGCCGAGGATGTGGGAAGGTATGTGGCGCCTTTGAGTGCGCCGGTGGGAGTGTAACTGTAGGTTCCCAGGTCCAGGGTTATGGAAACCCAAATATGGGCAAGGCTGTTAAGTTCTGGAGCATGGCGATAAGCCCCGCTAGGGGCGAAATATGGGTAGCAACCGGATATCCAGGATTTCCCGAGTCCTGTAGGGACGAAATGTGGGTATTTTGTCTCGAAGGATACCCATATCGCGTCCCTACGGGACTTTGAGAAGGCCTGCTGCAATTATTTTCTACCCACATCACGCCCCTAGCGGGGCTTTTACCCCTCAGAAAACAGAAGTTAACAGCCCTGCCCAATATGGGGGCTTTTTGCTTGATATTAAATTTTTACCATGGCTGCAACAAAAAATCATACAAATTGGTATTAGCAGGTGGATGGCAAAATGTCATTCTTTGTTAGGACTCAGAATGAAATCACACAAGGTATACAGTAAAAAACAATATAGATCCTAGAAAATGCTACACCAGCAAACCTTTTAGAGACGAGAGCGAACCCTCTTGTCTTTTCGTCTAGTTAGCTTTGCTCATTAATTTTTTGTTGCTCCCTCATGAAAAGAGCAAAAGACGACATTAAGTGAGTAAGTATGATTGAACTCGTCAGCCCGCTGACTGGTCTCCAACCATTCCCTTCTCCCTCTCTTTAAACTGTGTTATTGAATCAAAGACACGCTATGCAAATCAGATCTCTATTCCTTGCCATTTTTTGCTGCTTGAGTTTTCAGGCTATCGGCCAAACTTTGTGTGTGGACACTGGATCACCAGTAGGTGGTTCAGTGGGAATCGCATCAACCAATTTTGCGCAGAGCATTACCATGAGTGGTGGCTGCACTGGTACTTTTGCTGGCCTCGTGGTTGATGGGGGTACCATCGTCAGTGATGGCAGTCCTGTCTGGAATCTGGACATCTTTCAAGGAGATGGCTTTGGAGGAACCCTGCAGTATTCCCAGACCGGCATTGTGCTTACCGATATGGGAGGCGGCCATGTTTTCATCAATATTGCTGGCGGTAGCGGGTCCCGAGCTTTCACTGCAGGCAATCAATATACCTTCCGGGTATCAACTGCTTCTTCAACGAACTCAGTAACTGTTTTTCGAAACAACACTAGTTTTTATGCCAATGGACAGGGCTACCTTGCTGGGGCCACATTTGGCACTGGGGGAGACATTCTGAATGTGAGCATCTATACCCAGGCTGCTACCAGCTCATGCGGCGTAGCGACACGCCTTTATGTCAAACACAACGCCAGTGGTACCAATGATGGCACTTCCTGGACTAACGCTTACACCAGTTTGCAAAGTGCCATTGATTATGCACGTGGATGCAGCAACATTCAGGAAATCTGGGTATCATCTGGGACTTACAAACCATCTAAAGACAAAACCGGAAATGCAAGTCCAGCTAGTATTGCTGCCAAGACGTTTTACATCAACTTTCCGGTAGCCCTCTATGGCGGCTTTGCAGGGACAGAAACCTTGCTTTCCCAAAGAAATCTTGCTTCGAACGTAAGCATCCTTAGCGGCGATTTGGACAACAACGACACCGCAAACCCGGCAGTCACCGCTGCCGATGTACAGGGAACGAATGCCAATATTGTTTTGCACATCCAGGATGTGGCGGCAGGATGTACGGCAGATGGATTCACCATTACCGCAGGTAAGTTTGCTTCTGGATTTTCTGGTGGAGGCATCCACAATGAAGGAACTGGTTTTCCATTTGGTTGTACTGCTACCATCCGCAATTGCAAAATCCAGGGAAATGCCGGGCCTGCCATATTCAATAGTGGCAACATTGGCTCAAGTTCTACTGGAAAGGCTATTTTATCGCTTGAGAATTCCACCATCTCTGGAAACAGTGAAGATTTTTATGCTGCTGGAATCTATTCTAATTCAAATGGGGGGAAAACCATTACTACGGTTACCAATTGTACTTTCTCAAACAATACCTCCACCGGAACCAGCAATAGTGGGGCTTACAACGAAGCTGCACAAAGTGGAAATGGCGAAGCAACTTTTTCCAATTGTATTTTCAGGGACAACAGCGCTACCAGCAATGGTGCAGCAGTTCATACCAACGGATCCGCTGCAGGCAGAGTAAACCACAGCTTTACCAACTGTATTTTTATGAACAACACTGCCGGGGATAAAGGCAGCGCTTATTATGCCAACGGTGCTTCCGGCGGGCGGATCACTTCAACCTTCACCAATTGCACCTTTTACAACAATGCCGCTACCAACGGCGGTAGCGCGGTCTACCACACCACAAGTGTTGCTCCGACCAGCCCCATGCTGCTTCGTAATTGTATTTTATGGCAAAATACCAATGAAATCCTGCTCGAAGGTATGGCCACGATGACGCTCTCCTACAGCCTCATCAACGGCACCAGCACGCCCTCTGGAGCTACCAATGACAATAGCATTTTTAATAACAACCCCAATTTTGTAGATGCTGTAGGTGGCAATTTGCGTTTGCAAAACTGTTCTCCGGCCATCAATACGGGTACCTCAACCGGGGCGCCAAGTACGGATTTAGACAATAACCCACGTCCTGCCCAGGGAGGATACGATATGGGGGCTTATGAATCACAAACCGGTGGTAGCACTATCACTTACTATGCGGATGCCGACAACGACGGTTTTGGCAACCCTGCCGTTAGCCAACAAGCGTGCAGCCAACCCAGCGGCTACGTGACCAACAGCACCGATTGCGACGACACTGACGCCTTGGAAAAACCTGGCCAGACCTGGTACAAGGATTCCGACAATGACGGCTATGCCCAAACTGGTGCAGCTACCATTACGCAGTGCCTTCGCCCGACAGGGGGGTATAGAGTAGCTACTGAATTATTGGCTACCAGCGGCGACTGCAACGACAACGATGCGGCCATCAAACCTGGTGCTACCGAAATTTGTGATGGAATCGACAACAATTGCGACGGTACCATCGACGGTCCATCGGTATGTCCCAACTATACCATCACCAGCACTGCTGGTGCCATCGTCATCACCGATGTGGCAGGCAATGGTGAAACGCTCAACGTCAGCCAAAATGGTGCCAATATCCGTTTCGATGCGAGTGGACGTACGTATTCCCTGAATGGGGGTTCTACGCTCAATTTTCCTGCGGATGTAGCACTGACCGGAGCCAGCTCCATTACGATCAATACCGCAGTAGGCGCCGACATCATCAATGTAGCAGCATTCAGCGCAAACCTACCCAGCCTGACCATCAATGGCGGCCCAGGTGATGATCAGGTGAGAATGAATGGCAACATCACCTTCGCGGCCAATGCCAACCTGGATGTGGATATGCAAAACGATGATGCCAACCCTGGCACCGATCAGGTTTCCTTTAACAACAATGCCAATCTGATGCTCTCCGGAACCGGTGCCGCGGTGATAAAAGTGAGCCGCGACATCGCCTTTAGCAATGGCACTGCTTCAATCGAAACTGTCAACGGTAACCTTACCCTGGAAGCCAATCAGCAGGCTACTGCCAGTACGGGTAACTTTTTCGGGATATCGATCTCTGGCGCTACAGTACGGGTCAATGGCACTGGAACCCTGACGGTCAAAGGCAAAAGCGGCAACGATTCGGCTGCCAACCAATTTGGAGTACTTGTACAAAATGGAGGATTGATCAGCGGTGGTACCAGTGCTACGGTTACTATAGAAGGCTCAGTGGGTGCCGCATCAAGCAGCGGCAATACTGGTGTATTTGTCACGGGGACAAACTCGCGCATTACCTCATTGGGCGGTAATGTATCCGTCGTAGGTTCGGGCGGAAGTACAGGTACTGGTTCCACCTGCATGGGGGTAAGTGTAGGTGCAAATGGAACCATTACTGCGAGTGGCAGCGGCACTGTGACCGTCAGTGGTACGGGTGGCGCAGGCAGCGGTAATTTTAATGCAGGGATTTATATAGCAGGTTCGGCTAGTACTTTTATAACATCCTCTGGTGGAAATGTAAGTGTAACCGGAGTTGGTGGTGGCACTGGCTCAGGGAGCAACAATTACGGTATTTGGATGGAATTGAGTGGGGCCATTTCCGCTGGTGGCAGCGGTACGGTATCGGTAAGCGGACAGGGCGGAGGTACTACAGGAGGTAGCAATGTTGGTATAAGGATGGCAAACACCGGTACTCAGATTACCTCAAGTGGAGGCAATGTAAGTGTAACGGGCATCGAAGGTAGTGGGTCGAATAGCCTTGGCTTCAACAGTTTTTCTTCGGCTGGACTCACTACGGCTACCAATGGTGGAAACATCACACTCATCGCCAATAGTATAAATTTGACAGGAGTCATCAGTACTCAAGGAACAGGAAGCACCACCCTACGCCCATACACCAACAATGTACAAATCAACCTTGGAACGGCCACCGATGCCATCGGCGGGCCATTGGGATTGAGTGATACCGAACTTGATCAAATCACCACGGGCAACCTCATCATTGGTAACGCCAACAGTGGCAATATCACGGTTTCGGCAGCGATTACCCGCCCTGCCAGCACCAATGTACAACTCGTCAGCGGTGGCGATGTGCTCATCAGCAGCGGCGGATTCAATACAGGCGGTGGCACCTTATTGCTAGACCCAGGCACTTCGCCTGCGGCAGTAAAACCCACTTTCAACGGCACGGATGTAACGGCCAGCACCCTTTCTTTTGCCAGCGATTTAAGCATTGCCATCAATGGAACAACCATCGGTGATGGTACGGGTAGCACTTATTCCCAGCTTAATGTAGTGGGTGCAGTAAACCTTACGGGTGTGGACCTGCTCTTTACGGGTTCTTATGTTCCAGCCGGAGGTCAAACATTCACCCTCGTGGTAAATGACGGAAGCGATGCCATTGTGGGAACATTTACAGGCTTGGCCCAAGGGGCAACCCTTTCCAATTTCCGTGGAAGTGGATTGAATGCTACGATTAGTTATGTAGGTGGATCGGGTAATGATGTGGTGATCACCGTGATTAGCCCTCCAGCCCCCGAAATTAACATTAAAGGCAATGGATTCAGCATTTCGGATGGCGATACATCTCCCCAAGTTGCTGACCTCACTGATTTTGGCAACGTTGATATTCACTCAACTGATCCAGTCGTTCGTACCTTCAAGATTCACAATACAGGAACTGCCAATCTGGTCATTCCTACGGGAGGCATCACGAAGTCAGGAGACGGGGATTTTGGCATTGGAACGGTATTATTGCCCTTCACCATCCCTCCTGGTGATTCAGCTACTTTTCCTGTAATAATAGACGCCAGTGGCAATGGGGCAAGAAGTGCTACCATCAGTATTTTAAGTAACGATTCTGATGAATCTCCCTATACTTTTGATGTAAGGGCTGTTGGCGTTTCGCCAGAAATTAATGTAACCGGACTTGGCCAAAACATTACTTCAGGCGATATTACTCCTTCTACGCTAGACGATACGGATTTTGGTTCGCTTGATGTTAACGCTGCTACACTAAGCCATACCTTTACCATCCAAAATACGGGCGGAACCGGAGGCGATCTGTATCTCAACGCCGGAGCCATCACGATATTTGGAACCCATGCCAGTGATTTTTCCATTAGCGGGATAACCTTACCGGATACAATCAGTCCAAGCCAATCTGTAACCTTTGTGGTCGTGTTTAACCCGTCTGCACTAGGTACCAGAAATGCAACCATCAGGATTGCCAACAATGACTTGGGTGAAAGCCAGTATCTTTTTGATGTGAAGGGCGTAGGGATTACTCCAGACTATACCATCACCACCACTGGCAATGTACTGACCATTACTGATGTGGCAGGCAATGGTGAAACGCTGAATATTACGCAGAGCAGTACCAATATCCGTTTCAACGCAACGGGACGATCTTATTCTATCAATGGCGCTCCCGCAACGCTTTTTACCACCCCTGCTGATGTAGCGCTCGCGGGCATCACCAGCATTGTAGTCAATACGGCTGCGGGGAATGACATCATCAACATCGGGGCTTTTACCACAAACCTACCCAACTTGACCATCAACGGTGGTGTGGGCGATGATGTGGTCAATTTCAACGGCGACATCACCTTTGCTACCAATGCCAATCTGGATGTAGATTTACAAAACGATGATGCCACGCCAGGTACCGACGCTTTTGCAGTAGCGAACAACACCAATTTACTACTTTTCGGAACAGGCACTGTCACCGTAAAAGTGAGTAAATTCCTGTCCATCAGATCCAATGCTAGCATTGAAACCGAAAATGGAAATTTGACTTTAGAAGCCAACCAGCAAACGACGCCGAGTACAGGCTTATTCATTGGCATCAACCTATTCAGCGGAGCAATAATCCGGTCGATCAATGGCACTGTCGCTCTAACTGGTCGCGGCGGTACTGACAGCAATGGAATCCAGTATGGTATCGAAAACAAGGGCACAATAGCCACTACGGGCACAGGTAACCTCCTGTTGCAGGGTACGGGTGACCTCAATGGCACCGACAACGACGGTGTGCGAAACGTAGGTAGCATCTCGGCTACTGGTAGTGGAGACATCCAGATCACCGGTTTTTCCCCCACTAGTGCGTCCTCCGAGGCATTTGCCAACCAGCCAGGTGCAACTGTCACCACCACGTCGGGCGATATTAAGATAGAGGGAGACATCATTTATTTAGATCCCGCTTCTTCGGTTTCGGCTGGCTCAAATAAGGTTACCATCGCACCAACAACCGGCGGTCGAACCATCGATTTAGGTTCGGACGATACTGCTACACGACTTGGCCTGACCGATGCAGAACTAGACCGCATCACTGCGGGTACTTTGATCATCGGTAGTACAACCAGTGGGGCCATCACCGTGAGCGCCGCGATTACCCGCTCAGCAGCCACCAATCTGCAACTCATCAGCAACAGCGATGTGGCTATCCAGGGTGGCGGCATCAATGCTGCGGGCGGCACCGTACTTCTTGATCCGGGAGCCTCTCCGGCGGCGGTCAAACCAACTTTCACTGGCACAGATGTTACTGCCAGCACCCTTTCGTTTGGTAGCGACTTGGCGATTGTCATCAATGGCACTACGCCCGGTTCAGGTTACAATCAATTGAGCGTTTCCGGGGTGGTAAACCTCTCCGGGGTGGAACTCAAACTCAGCGGAACCCATACTCCTGCCAACGGGCAAAGCTTCATCATCGTGGACAACGATGGCAGCGCAGATGCCATCGTGGGTACGTTTACCGGACTTGCTCAAGGGGCTACCCTCACCAACTTTCTGGGGAGCAACTTTAATGCAACCATTTCCTACACCGGTGGCGACGGCAACGATGTGGTGCTGACGATGATCAATAATGTTGTTTGTTACGCAGATACCGACAACGACGGATATGGAGACCCCAACAACAGCATGACTTTTAGTGGAAGTTGCGGCACGGGTTTTGTGTCCAACAATACCGACTGCGACGACACTGATCCCCTCGAAAAACCGGGCCAAACCTGGTACGCCGATGTGGACAACGATGGCTATTCTAGCGGCACGACTTTGACCCAATGCCTGCGCCCCGTAGGCTACAAAGTAGCGTCCGAATTGACAGCGACCAGCGGGGATTGCAACGACAACAACTTTGCGATCAAACCTGGCGCTACAGAAATCTGCGACGGGATCGACAACAACTGTAACGGTTCCACCGATGAGGGAGTCACCACGACTTACTACGCAGATGCGGACAACGACGGTTTTGGTAACCCTGCAGTAAGTCAACAAGCTTGCAGCCAACCCAGCGGTTATGTCACCAACAATACCGATTGTGATGACAACGATCCTTTGGAAAAACCGGGCCAAACCTGGTACGCCGATGTAGACAACGATGGTTATTCCAGTGGCACAACCCTGACCCAATGCCTACGTCCTGTAGGTTATAAAGTAGCCAGCGAATTGACGGCGACCAGCGGCGATTGCAACGACAACGTAGCTGCAATCAACCCCGCTGCGACGGAAATCTGCGACGGGATCGACAACAACTGTAACGGTTCAACGGATGAAGGCGTCACCACGACCTACTACGCAGATGCGGACAACGACGGTTTTGGTAACCCAGCCGTAAGCCAACAAGCTTGTAGTCAACCCAGCGGTTATGTTCTGAACAACACCGATTGCGACGACAATGACGCTTTGGAAAAACCCGGTCAAGTTTGGTACGCGGATGCGGACAACGACGGCTATTCCAGCGGCACGACTTTGACGCAGTGTTTGCGCCCAAGTGGTTACAAAGTGGCCAGCGAACTAACGGCTACGAGTGGGGATTGCAACGACAACAACAATGCGATCAAACCCGGCGCGACTGAAATCTGCGATGGGATCGACAACAACTGCAACGGCAGCACCGACGAAGGCG
>JAIYAV010000039.1 GCA_027488855.1 Saprospiraceae bacterium | reverse complement strand
TTTTTTTCATTTTTTTCATTTTGACTATACGGCACTCATTTTTTTGTTGTGATAAAGGTGAAAATGAGGGTTTTGACGCACGAAAAAAAAACTTAAATAAGCGCTGGAAAAACGAATAAAGAATATTTTCTTACCTTTGCGCTGCATTTTTCGCCCTTACCAACCGAATAAACTTTGTGAACAGTAGCTCACTGGGCCAAAACAGAGTCTTTTTGAGCTAGTTCTGATCATAAAGTCGAATACCTAGCTGAACAAGCGCAAATGAGTGTTCACTATACACCAACTTTTACTCATCAAATAAACACATCCACTCATGGCAAAAAGAATTGCTATCAACGGATTTGGACGCATTGGCAGAATTACCTTGCGCAACCTATTGAAAATGAGCGACGTTGAAGTCGTTGCCATCAATGACTTGACTGACAACCTCACGCTGGCTCACTTGTTCAAGTACGACTCTGCCCAGGGGAAGTTCGATGGCACGGTAAGTGCTGATGATAAATACCTTCACATCAATGGAAAGTCAATTTTGGCTTTGGCAGAAAAAGATCCTACCAAATTACCTTGGGGCGATCTGAATGTGGATGTAGTCATTGAATCAACTGGTCGTTTTACTACCAAGGATGAAGCTGGATTGCACCTGACTGCTGGTGCCAAAAAAGTAGTGATCTCTGCTCCGGCCAAAGGTGACCTGCCTACCATCGTATTGGGCGTGAACCAGGACAAAATCAGTGCAGATCACCACGTTTATTCCAATGCTTCTTGTACCACCAACTGCCTTGCGCCGATGGTGAAAGTATTGGACGATCTGCTGGGCATTGAGACTGGCTTCATGACCACGATCCACGCATACACTGCTGACCAACGTTTGCAGGATGCACCCCACTCTGACTTGCGTCGTGCCCGTGCAGCTGCGGTTTCCATCGTGCCTACCAGCACTGGTGCTGCTTCGGCAGTAGGTTTGGTATTGCCACACTTGAAAGGCAAACTGAATGGCAACGCAATGCGTGTACCAACCATCACTGGTTCAGTAACTGACTTTTCTGCAGTGGTAAAAAAGACTGCTACCGTAGAAGAAATCAACGCTGCTTACAAAGCTGCTTCTGAAGGTGCCCTGAAAGGCATTCTGGAATACTGTGTAGATCCAATCGTTTCTGCGGACATCATTGGCAATCCACACTCTTGTATTTTCGACATGGACATGACCATGGTCAGCGGCAATTTGGTTAAAGTTGTAGGCTGGTACGACAACGAAGCTGGTTACTCTGCTCGTTTGGCTGATCTGGCAACACGTATTTAATCAAAGGATTCCAGGGTTCCAAAGTTCCAGGTTCCAAAGCTCCAGGGCGATCACTTCGGCTTCGCTCAGTGACCGACCTAGAACTTTGGAACCCTGAAACTTTGGAACCTTCGAACCTTTAACCATGCAGAATATAAACTTCTCCAATAAAAAGGCATTGGTGCGGGTGGACTTCAACGTGCCACTCGACAAAAAAACTTTTGCCATCACGGACGACACCCGCATTCGGGCGGCCATTCCTACCATCAAATACATTTTGGACCATGGTGGCTCCGCGATTCTGATGTCGCATTTGGGGCGCCCGGATGAAAAGTTGCTTCCCGATGGCTCCATCGATGTGGCGCGTTTCACCATGAAGCATACCGTGGCCCATACAGCTGAATTGTTGGGGGTACCCGTATTGTTTTGTGAAGAGTTTGTTGGCCCCAAGGCTGCGGCCATGACGGCTGCGCTGCAACCCGGACAGGTGTTGATTTTGGAAAATACCCGTTTCCTCAAAGGAGAAGGCAAAGGTGATGTGGAACTGGCCAAAACCTTGGCGTCTTACGGCGATGTGTACATCAACGATGCCTTCGGTTCTGCCCACCGAGCGCATGCTTCTACGACAACTGTAGCTCAGTTTTTTAGTGCGGAAAACAAAGGCTTTGGCTTTTTGATGAAAGCTGAACTGGACAATGCCGATCGGGTATTGAACAATCCAGATCGCCCACTCACAGCGATTGTTGGCGGTGCCAAAGTTTCCGACAAAATCCTGCTGCTGGATCGGATGCTCGACTACGTAGACAACCTCATCGTTGGTGGGGGTATGGCATATACTTTCATCAAAGCGCAAGGTGGCCAAATTGGCAATTCCCTGTGTGAAGACGACCGTCTTGAATTGGCGAACCAACTGCTCGCCAAAGCACAGGCCAAGGGTGTGAAGCTGCTTTTACCTGAAGATTCATTGGTCGCGGATGCTTTTAGCAACGATGCCAATCGAAAGGTAGTCGCCAGTAATGCCATTGAGCCCGGTTGGATGGGTTTGGATGTAGGCGAAAAAGCTTGTGCTGAATTCAGTGCAACCATTTTGAATTCCAAAACCCTGCTCTGGAATGGTCCAATGGGGGTTTTTGAGTTTGAAAACTTTGCCAAAGGCACCAAGACCATCGCTGAATCGGTGGCCCAAGCTACAGCTAATGGCGCTTTCTCCTTGGTTGGAGGTGGTGACTCGGTAGCAGCGGTGAATCAAATGGGTTTGGCCGATGAGGTCAGCTATGTATCTACTGGTGGCGGTGCCATGCTGGAACTGCTCGAAGGCAAGGTTTTGCCTGGAGTGAAAGCCATAAAAGAATAAAGTTGAGGAGTTGAGGAGTTGAGGCTACCGCGAGTAATTTTTACAAAGTCCTTGTCCAAGTCGCTTGCGGTAGCCTCAACTCCTCAACTCCTCAACTTTTCTAGCCTAACAAAATACGCAAAGCATAGACCGAGAACCCTGCGCACACGACCATCGGAATACCGAACAACAGCAAATTGAGTTGGCTGGGGTTGGTACTTACGATTCGCAGCATGACGCACATACAGGGCAAGGCTATGATAAAGGCCTTGAATTTGTTCCATTCATCAAGAGAGATTCCTTGTAAAGTATATTGCTGTACTTGAGGTGGTAAGAAGACAAAAAGCAGTACCACCGCAACGATCACCGTCAAAACCCCCAGAGCAGTTTGTAAATCAGGAGAAGAGGATGGGATTAGCCAGACAATGAATAGGGCAACGAGTGGCACCAAAATATAGCCGTTGAGACCTTCAACCTTTTGAGCCACGAGCAGGGCACCCAAGGCTGAACTGAGCAATACAATAGAGTAAGCCAGGCTAGCTGGGCTCAACTGGACGCCGCGAGCCAAGGTGGTGTTTGTAGATAGGAAGTACATGTGCGTTCATTTAGGGTGCAACAAAGCTAAGATTTTATGCTTACCTTAGCTAGGGTAAATTAATTCTATATATGATGCTCGAATATTTTTTTTGGCTCAATGTTTTGATCGTTGTGTACACTTATTTAGGGTATGGACTTATTTTGTTGATACTCAATTTACTGTTTTTTAGAGAAAAACGAATCTACACAACAACAGAACGTCCCGAAGTAAGCATTCTCATTGCTGCTTACAACGAAGAGGACTGGATTGTTGAAAAAATCAACAATACGCTGTCTCTAGACTATCCAACAGAGCTATTGAAAGTGATTGTGATTACGGATGGATCTACCGATGAAACGTTCCAAAAAGCGAAAAGTTGCTCTATACCAGTTGGAATGAGCTTCGAGGTACACCATCAACCGGAACGCCAAGGAAAATTGGCGGCGATTGAACGCATTATGCCACTCGTAAAGTCGCCCATCACCGTTTTTACCGATGCCAATACCCACTTGAATAGTCAGGCCATTCAGCATTTGGTTCGCCATTACCACAATCCGAAAATTGGAGCTGTTGCAGGTGAGAAACGCATCAGCAGTGCCAACAAGGACGAAGCGAGCAGTGCTGGGGAAGGTTTGTACTGGAAATATGAGAGCTTGCTCAAAGCTTGGGATGCCAAGTTGTACTCGGCAGTGGGCGCCGCCGGAGAATTGTTTTCCATTCGCACCGATCTCTATGAAAACATCCCAGCAGACACCTTAATCGAAGATTTTTACCTCACGATGACTGTTTTGCGCAAAGGTTACCGGATTGCTTATGCTGCTGATGCCTACGCTTTGGAAGGTTCATCGGCTTCGGTAGGGGAGGAGCTTAAACGGAAAATTCGCATTGCTGCCGGTGGCTTACAAGCCTCTTGGCGTTTGCGCGATTTGTTGAATCCGTTTCGTTACGGTGTGTTTAGCTGGCAATTTCTTTCACACAAAGTGCTACGCTGGACTTTGGCACCCCTGGCCTTACCCCTCGTGTTTGTATCGAACTTGCTGCTGGCTTTTTCAGCGGGGAAATTGTATCTCGGCATCTTCATTTTGCAAATCCTGTTCTACCTACTGGCTTTATTAGGCTGGTTTTTTGAAAAAAAACAACTCAAAATCAAGGCTTTTTTCATCCCCTACTATTTCTGTATAATGAATTATTCCGTATTTCTGGGTTTTGCGCGTTTGTTGAAGAAGCAACAAACGGTGTTGTGGGAAAAAGCGGAGCGCAAGCGGAACCAATAAACCTGAACAACAGTTTTATGGGCACACAATCCACAAACCATGATTCACGGGACTTTAAAAAACCTGCCCACTGAAGACATTTGTATCCATTTGAGCATCGATAATCATGCAAAGCAGTACCTGTGTGAATGTGGCAGTGCCAGTCTTTTGGGTAAAAAGGATTGTCTGAATCTAGCCGCTATTTTTATCAGCCATACCCATATTGATCATTTTGTAAATTTTGACACAGTGTTGCGCCATCAACTCGGCAGTGGCATGCGGGTAGTGTTGTGTGGCCCCAAAGGAATTGCCAAACAGCTCCAGGCCAAATTCCGTGCTTACAACTGGAACCTGATCGCTGAAAACGAATTGCAATACGAAATCCGGGAAATCCTAAACGAGCGACGCATCAAAATTTATCAAGTAAGCCCTCCCAAATGGCTACGATTAGGACACAGAA
>JAIYAV010000247.1 GCA_027488855.1 Saprospiraceae bacterium | reverse complement strand
CGCGGGTTGGTCAGGTGGTCGAAACGCGCCTGGAAGAGTTTGAGATCGGGGCCTGGCTCGGAGTGTTGGAGTTGCCAGGTAAGTGGATTGGAAGGCATGGGTATAATTGTAGGGGCGCCCCTACGTGGGTGCCCTTGGTGCGGCGAATGGCGCCCGAAAGGGGTGCAGGATGCAAACAAGGGCACCCACATAGGGGTGCCCGTACGAATCATTTTGCGTCATCAATAATGGCATCGTCAATCAGATCATTGCCATCTTTGTCGCCATCTTCGAATCCGTGGGTTTTATTCCCTTTGGTGGATTGGAAGTCTGGATCTTTGCTTAGCGTTGGTTCTTTTGAGAAAGCACCACTGTCACCATCGGCCCAACGTTTGGCTTTGTCAAAGAAGTCATCGTGTTTGCCGAGGTCATTCTTTTTGGCATCGTCCATCACATCCATAAAGGTACGGTCTTTGTCTTTGGCCTTTTCCTCAATTTTGTCGCCCATTTCTTTGGCTTTTTGGATGAGGTCGTCCATGCTGTTTTGGTGTTTTTCCGAGGAGGCTTCTTTTTTGGCTTTTTCGTAAAGTTCATCGGTTCTGGTGATGACCTCGCCTTGCATTTCTTTCACCTTTTCCCATACTTCACCGCCTTTCTCCAATACCTTCTCCCCTACTGTTCCGGCTACCCCTTTCATGGTTTCAAAGACGGAGCTACCTACGTCCAGCAGTTTTTCACCCGCTTTGGCAGCCACTTCTTCCACTTTTTTACCCGCTTCAATGGTGGTATCCAATACTTTTGAGCCAATTTTTTCAGCCGTGGTTTTTTCCCGAGGAGTGGCGGGGTCTGCGCTGTCCAGCGTATCGAAATTGAGCGGACGATCCTCCACAACCGGATTGGTCACGGGAGGAGGAGGTGGTGGTGGAGTTGATTGTTTTTGGGTCTCCTCAAATAGGTCATTAATGCTTTCCAGCGGAGGGGTAGTTGGTGGCGGAGTAGAAGCTACTGGTGGCATTTCTGGTTCCTTTTTGGTACCCATCACGTCCTGAGCCTTGTCGATCACTTTAGCCCCCAGGTCTTCTACTTTATCCAGGGCATCGCTGAAGAAATCTTCTGCTTTATGGACGAATTCTCCCGAGCGTTCTTTTATTTCTTGTCCAGCTTCTTTAGCGGTTTCGACAGCTTTGTTGGCTGCTGATTTGCCTAAAGATTGTGCGCCAAACAACACTTTTTTGATTTCATTAAAAAATCCCATAGCAATTTGGATTTTTGAGTTGGTTAATTTTTTGGGAAAGACAGGCTAAATATAGTGGAAAAGCAAGGGGATTCCAACAATTGCTTCGACAATTCCCTACGAGGTATCGACTAAAACTTTATTATTTTTCAGAGAGGAAGCTTTTGATTTCCCTCAGGACGATTTTAAGGTAATCGCCCTTATCCCACATGACCAACATGCGATCCGTTTCGTAATGTGTTTTCAAATTCAGTCGGTCGTAAGTGCGATTTTTACGAGTAATGGTATCCACATAAATTTTTTTCACGTCTGCCCAGTTTTTGGAATAGTGCCTGCGGCGAAAAGGAACAAATACCGGACCTTCGTGCTTCTCAATTGTTGTTCGAGTAACTGTGATTTTAACCGTATTGTAAGATGAGGCCAAAGCATTCAAAACAAGCAAAACACCTATCAACAAATGCAAGAGTCCACCAATGATTATAAAATCCTGCTGCGCGGCAATTCCAGCAATATAAATCGCCAAAACTCCTCCTGCCCAAAAAAGTGCAGCAAACCAAATCCAAAACTTTGATTCATTGGTAAATGGCAAAGTGAATTCCAAAGAATCTTCAGTCCGCTTGATTTCCAGGTCTGCAGGCACGGGTAAATCCAGCATTTGTTGATGTATGTTAGAAGGCATAAATTTGAATTAATGGGGTACAGCTCGATTTTCAATGCCTAAAAAAGTCTCAATCTCTTGCTCTAAATACAATGCATGGCCCGACTGAGAAAAGCCTCCGACCAAACGTTGCCGCTCAGTACTAGTGGTCAGGGCTGTGACGGCGTAGGTATAATCTGGCCGGCCATTGGTTTTGCTGGGTACATATTCCTCAACAAACAACTGCTCAATGTCACGTACGGCCATGAAACGATTGGGGTTAAAAGGGATGGGAATTGGGCCATTTTTGATGTCAACCCCTTGGCTGGTGACCACGATACTGGTTTTGTTCAGCATCAAACCCAAGGTGTACATTAAAAAAGAAAGCCCTACGATGAGGTGAATGCTGAGAAACAACAACATTCGCCATTCACCGCTAACAATTCCGGTGATGACGAAGGGGATAAGAAAGGTGTTCCACACAATGGTAAACAACAAAAAGAAACCCCAACGCCGGGTATTCCGCCAGGGAATAATGAAACGCAGCTCTCCAAAATCACGCTCGGTGATTACCCCTTTGGGCATTTCTATTTTTCGGCCATCTTTTGGCCTTTGTAAAATACTACCTTCCTCTCGATTGGCTTCTTTCATCAATTGCTGCACGGTCTCCATGATGCTTGATTTAGAGAGATCCGCTTGCGCAGGAGCGAATGAAAAAACAGCGTTGCAATTGCGGCATTTGGCCACCATGTTTTGCAAATTGACATCTTCAGCAAGAATGAGTCGCCCGCAGGTAACGCAGCTCAATTGGTTGGACATAGGTTTGGGTGTTGGTCAGTGAATCGGACTCATATATTTAAGTGTCTTTACGAAAAAAGATGTTCTAAGTTAATCCTTTTTTCTTTTTGTCGCATTTGAATTGGCTTTTCAAGCCTAAATTTGCGGCCAAACCATCCTCAACAATTACTTATGCAATACCGACAACTCGGAAAAACCGAACTCCAGGTAAGTGCCATTTGCCTGGGCACCATGACTTTTGGCGAACAAAACACCGAAGCCGAAGGCCATGCACAAATGGATTATGCGCTGGAACGCGGCATCAATTTTTTTGACACCGCCGAAATGTATTCCGTTCCTTCGCGCAAAGAAACCCAAGGCAGCACCGAGCGCATCATTGGTACCTGGTTCAAAAAAACGGGCAATCGGGATAAGATCGTCCTTGCCTCTAAAGTAACTGGCCCATTCGGCCTGTATCAGTTGGAGCGTGGCCCATTTGATTTTTCGGCAGCCCAAATCAATGCCGCTTTGGAGGGCAGTTTGCAGCGCCTACAGACCGACTACATCGACCTCTACCAACTGCACTGGCCGGAGCGCAAAATGAACATGTTTGGCAAACGGGGCTTCGCCTACGACCCCAATGATCCCTGGGTCGACAATTTCAACGAAGTCTTGCACGCACTGAATGAACTGGTCAAAGCCGGAAAAATTCGCCACATCGGGCTTTCTAATGAAGTACCCTGGGGCCTGATGCGCTTTTTGCAGGAATCAGAGCGGCACGATCTAGCACGGGTTGTGAGCATTCAAAACCCTTATAATTTGCTGAACCGTTTGTTTGAAGTCGGTTTGGCCGAAATGGCGATTCGGGAAAAAGTGGGCTTGTTGGCTTATTCTCCGCTGGGTTTTGGCCGTTTATCGGGCAAGTTCAATCGGCCAGGCGAGGATTTGAGCAAGGCGCGGATCAATCTCTTCAAGCAGTATACCCGCTACAATAGCCCGCAGTGTTTGGAAGCAGTGGAAAAGTACCTGAACATTGCTGAAAACCACGGGCTCAGCTTGACGCAGTTGGCACTGGGTTTTGTGAACAGCCGTCCTTTTTTGACCAGCAATATCATTGGGGCAACGACAATGGAGCAGTTGAAAGAGAATATTGACAGTATAACCGTGAATTTGTCGGAGGAGGTGTTGAGGGAGATTGAAGCGGTGCATACGGCCATACCGGACCCGGCTCCTTAAAACCTACCAGACAAAGCAATACTTTAGGTGAATCAATTCTAAGGTGCCCTAAGGTGTCTAAGGTGGTTCAAATTAAATACATCTGAAATTTTTAGAATCAAATTAGATTCATTTTGAACCACCTTAGGCACCTTAGAACACCTTAGGAACTATACACTTAAACCCTTGTAAGGTGATTTTTGATTACTCCTTGAGTTTCGCGACCCAACCATCCATTGTGGTAGTCAGAATCTCGCCATTGCCCAAGGGGACAACATTGTTGACCAAGGCATTCGACAATTTGTGCGCCCAAAGCAGTTGTCGTTTTTCACGATCCACTACATAAATTACCCCTTTATCGCTGGCGATGTAAATTTTGCCCTCCTTTTCCACGGTGGGTGAAGGGCCAATTTCGTAGCCAAATTTCAAGTTGAGGCTCCAGGCTTTTTCTCCTTTTAGGTCAAAAACCACCAGCGAGTCTTGCATGGTTTTGCTGTACAGTTCCAGGCGATCACTGGAGATACCAATCGATTCGCGGCCTTTGGCAGAATTGCTGCGCCACACTTCTTTTCCGGTAGCGGCATCCAAAGCAGTGAAATAACGATCCGGCGCAGCGATAAACACCTTGCCGTCCGCTACCACCGGAAGGCAGGCTGCGGGAGAGTACAAACGGGAACTTTGCCCATTGCTCCAACGCCAGAGGAATTTGCCCGTTTTTTTGTCCAAAGCATAAAAGAAGGTGCCCCAATCGCCGAAGTAGACCCGTTCGGCATCCACACAAGGGGTGCTTTCTACAAAATCGACGACGCCATTAAAAGTCCAACGGGTGCTACCATCCTTCAGGTTCAGTGCCCGAAATTTGCCTTCGGAGCTCCCAATGTACACCAACTCGCCGTCTATCAAAGGTGAGGCTACGATCGATTTTCCGGTTTTGGTTTTCCAGAGCAGTTTGCCAGTTTTGAGGTTCAAACAGTAGACGTTGCTGTCGGTAGAAGCAACCACCACCCGGTCAGCTGCCAGCGCCGGGGTGGAGAATATTTTGCCTCGGGTAGTGTAATGCCAGAGTTTTTTGCCCGTTTTTACATCCAGCGCTACAATTTGGCCAGCACTGTTCGGGTAAACGGCGAGTTCCGCATTGGCTACAATACCTGAGCCCACGTCGCTTTTGTCCTGAAATTTCCAGATGGTTTTGACCTGAGCAAATTGTTCATTGACGGAAAAATCGGGTTGAGGCTGGTCGGTGTTTTCGTAGCGGTGTTTGTAGAGAAAAACTTTGTGCCACACGGGTAAGGTCTCACCTTCTGCTTCTACCACCTGAATGCCTTCGGGTGCTTGTGCACGCAGTGGGCGGCGCTCGGCGTAATACAGGGTGTCAAACTGGACATTGACCAAATTGTAGCCACCTACGGGTTCCTTAGCGCGCAAGTTGGAACGCCCCATCACATTGGGAATACCAGCTGCATCCATGAATTTGTTGCGGTGACCATGTCCACAGAGGGCGAGTTGGGTATTGCGTTTTTTCAATTTTTCCAATACCTGATACCAATTGGCCAAACCGGAATCGAGGGGATAATGATTGACAAAAATGATGGGCTGAGTAGCCGGAGTAGTGTTAAGGATGGAATCCAGCCAAACCAGATCCTCCCGAGGTACCAAACCAGGGGCCATGCGCATATTGGGGCCACTGCTGCATCCAATGAAGCGGTACCCGGCATGGTCAAAAACAAAACGATCGGCACCAAAAATGGCGCGGAAACTATTGCAACCACTTTCTGACCACTTGGTATCGTGGTTGCCAGGTACGATGTACAAGGGTTTGTTGAGCTGGCTAAGGATGTTTTTGGCCTGTTTCAGTTCCGCATCCGACCCAAATTCGGTGACATCCCCCGAATGGATCACGAAGGCGATATCAGCTTGAGCATTGATGTCGCGTACGCTGCGCTCCAGGTCTTCGGCAGCAGTTGCGCCGCTACCAATGTGCGTATCGCTGATGTGGGCAAATTTAAAAGGTTGTGCCCCGAGGCAAATGGGCAAAAAAACGGCGAAAAGTGCCCCGAATTTTAATAATCGTTTCATGGAATGTTATTTTTATCCAACATTTTACAAAGAGCTTACTCAAACACTACCATTATGCAAAAGCTATTGCCGTTGATTTTAGTTTTGACAAGTTTTGTGGGGCTGCGGGGGCAGTCTTGTGGGCTAAAAGTAGTCAATACGCTGGAGGGCTATCGCCAAAAAGTAGTAGAAAACCCCGAAAATGAACTGGTCGAAATCATCAAAGCCATTCCCTCCGTCAAACTCGACATCAAATACGCTACCAAAGACAACCTGGTGCATCAGCGAGTTTACAAACAGGCCCGGGCTTTTGCGCGGAAGCCCGTGGTAGAAGCGCTGCAAAAAATCCAGGCTGAACTCAATACCCAAGGTTTGGGCATCAAGGTTTTTGATGGGTACCGCCCTTATGCCGTCACCTGCCTGTTTTATGCCGCCATCCGGGATACCACCTTTGTGGCTGCGCCCTGGCATGGTTCCAGACACAATCGGGGTTGTGCCCTGGATTTAACCCTGATCAATCTTAAAACGGGTAAAGAATTACCGATGCCCTCCGGCTATGACGAAACCACCGAACGTGCCTTCCAAGATTATGCAGGAGGTACAGCAGAAGAACGCAAAAACCGGGCAATATTGCGCGAAGTGATGACCAAACATGGTTTTGCCATTTACAAGTACGAGTGGTGGCATTACGATTTTATTGGTTTTCAGCGCTTTGACATTACGGATATTCCTTTTGAAGAACTCAGCAAGTAACCCCCAACCCACGAATTTATTCGTGGGCAGGGAATGACCAACCCCCAACCCACGAATTTATTCGTGGGCAGGGAATGACCAACTCCCCAACCCACGAATTTATTCGTGGGCAAAAGCTCAACCATGCACCCTCAACTCCTAAAACGGCTCCTCATTTTTGCCAGTGTCTCCATGTTGGTTCTGCTGGCTTGGTTTGCCCTCTCTTTTTATTTCAAACTTTACCGCCAGGTCAACCTCAACATTTGTGCTGGCCGTAAAGATGGGGAAGGTTACCATTTTGCGCAGGCCCTGCAGATGGTGTTGGAAGATCACTATTCCTACAAAATCAAGAGGTTTGACATCATTGAAACACCCGGATCGGAGGCCAATTCGGACTCAATTAGCCGCAAAAGTGCCGACTTTGCCTTGCTTCAGGCCGATGTAGAACATTTTCCTGACAATGGTGGTATTGTGGCCATTCTGTATGCAGATTTGTTTCAGTTGGTGGTGCGCAACAACAGTGGCATCCAGCATATGCGTGACCTCAAAGGAAAAAAAATTGCTTTGCCTGAAAAAGGAAGTGGGCAATACAGTTCTTTCTGGGCATTGGCCCACTATTATGGCATTCAAGAATCGGATGTCCTGGCTGTTCATCTATCCAATCGGGACATTACACAAGGGATGATGTTAGACTCCCTGGATGCCACCTTTGCGGTAAGAGCACTTGGTAACCATTTTGTACAGGACTTGCTGCGTTCAGGAAAAGCCAAACTGGTACCCATTGAAGACATTGATGCTTTTCGAATTGATCGACCTTCTTTAGCCGCAGGGGTCATTCCTCGTGGTGCGTATGGCGGCAGCCCCTACATTCCGGGGGAAGCGACCCATACCATTGCGGTTCCTCGGCTTTTGGTAGCCCGAGATCAAACCGATAAGGAGGCTGTTCGCCTACTTACCCAACTGTTGTTCGAACGCCGCAATGACCTGATCAAAGCGTTGGGCCCCGAATACCAACACCTAAGCGGCTCAATCACCCAACCGGATGGAAGGCAGGGCACCTTTATCCCCCTTCATCCAGGTGCACAAGCTTTTTATGATCGCGAAAAACCTAATTTTTTCACAGAGAACATTGAGCTGTTTGGCATTTTGATTTCGATCCTATTGCCGCTCATTTCTGGTGCCTTGGGCTGGTATACCAACCGGATTGAACGACAGAAAAATACCGCAGACCAATATGCCAAGGAGATAATGGCCATTGTTAATGATTTACAAGAAACAAAAGACCTGGCCGGGCTGGATTTAAAACGAGAAGCCATGCTCAATGTGCTGAATCGAGTGATGGAAGACTTAGACAATGACGTACTCAATTTAGAGGGCTTTCACTTGTTTTCTTTTACCTGGGAAATGGGTTACCAGGCTTTAAAAGAGCGGGCAAGGGTACTAAGGAATGGAAATAAAACCAGTATTTAATCCTATATTCGTATTCGTACACTCCTTTTGTTGTGAACAAACTGAGTAAGTCTTTTTTTGTGAACCGATTTTGTGCACATTATACCTAAGCCGGCTATGAATTTACAGCTCCTACACCAAACTTTTAATCGTTTGATTGCCAAAGGTGATTTTTCGACCTCAATTCAACAACTCCTGCAAATTTTGGACGCCTCTCCAATTTTAAAAGAGCACTTGCTCAAACACAATTTTAACGATGAACTAAGCCGAATGATCATTGGCAGTGAAAAGTTGCCAGACCTCTCCAATTTTTCGTACATCCACATCCATTATGCGATTTTATCCATATTGTTGGAAATAGAGATTCAGGTGAGCATAGCAGAAAAAATTCAATCGGAAGTATTAAAAGTACTGGCCTCAGTTGGCCCACAGCTCAATCCACACAAAAAGCAATTGGACAGTGCGCAAGTCAAAACCCATGATTTTTTGGTTCGGGAATTGAAATTTAGTGAATTGACTGCACATCAGCTGATCAAAAAGGGCAAATTGGTTCATTACAAAAAGGGCACCCACTTTTTCAGTTTGCCAGAAGAAAAGTACAAAATGGGCATTGTGCTCAAAGGTATTGTCAAAGCGTATTACGCAGTTAAGAAGAAAAAGAACGATGTCACGGTCACCTTATTCATCATGCCAGAGGGCGCTATTGTTGCTGATTTTGATCAACTTTTTTTGAATGATTCCACTGATTTGAAATTTGAATGTTTGGAAGATTGTGACATCCTGGAACTTGATTACAATGAGGTAAAGTTGCTCCAACAGCAGTACCATGAGGTATGTTCGGATGTCAATAAATTTTTGGAGGCTCAACTGACCGAGTCTCTGATTAGAATCCGATCCTTTGTATTGAACGATGGCAAAAAACGGGTAGCAGAGTTAAGAGATAGCAACAAAGACCTTTTTTCGAGGGTCAGCAATAAAGACCTCGCCTATTTTGTCGCTTTAACACCTGAGTCTTTGAGTAGAATTTTACCTGATTTGAAGTCATGATACCCCTTCAATTAAGGCCATATCATTGTTGAATTGACAAATGTTAAGATTAATATCCTCCGATGGCTTTTTTTTTGCACCCCTGCCCAGGTGTTTCTACTTTTATGTCAACAACAGATTCATTCTTTGATCCACGGCACCTAAGTAGTACTAAACCCGCTTTATTCATCTTTCTTATCTGAACCTGAAATTATTGAATAGCTGATATAAAATATGCTTGTAAGATTCGACCCCACAATTTTAAATAAGTATAAAACTAGACAAAAAATTATTCTCAATTTATTCACAATGTTCAAGAGAATGGTGGGCCAGCCTTTAGCCAACCCATCATTCTCTTGAAGATTTTTTCGCTACTTCACCAATTCAAACTTATACTGCAACCGCTCAATAATTGGGCTATCCTTCCCCGGCATGGTATTCTCCAGGATGATGTCCACATCGATGGTTTCACTTTCCGTTTTATCGGTGCTATCAAAAGTCACTTTGATTTTGCCTGACTCACCGGGTTTCACCGCATCGGTTGAATAGTCCGTGGTGGTGCAATCACAAGCGGTGATGATGGCGATTTTGAGCTCGGCATCCCCTTTATTGGTGAATTCAAAGGTGTATTCGCGCTTCTCGCCCTTTTTCACCTTACCAAAATCCACTTCGCGGATTTTGAACTGCATAACGGGCACCCCTTTGAGGTCTTTCGCATAATACAGTGTAGAAAAGCGGTGAATAGTATCTTTTACGGGTGCAGGAGCCGGAACCGTATCAATCAACTTGTTGCGGTTGGGCGCAGGTTTGGTGGTGGTGGTCGGTTTTTTGCGCAATTCCGCCCGTTTGATCACAATTTTGGTTGGCCCTTTGATGATTTTGAACTCCGTCCGGCGGTTCAGCTGGTGCGCTGCTTCTTGTTGTTCCTTGCTTTCCAGGTTGTCGATGAAAGTTTGGGTCAGGGTATCTTTTGTGGTCATGAACAAGAACTCCCCAGCCATTTTTTCATTCACTGGCTTGGGTTGAGCTTCGCCGTAACCTTTCGCTTGGATTCGGGTAGAGGAAATTCCTTTCGCCAAGAGCCATTTACGAGCCGATTCAGCCCGGCGTTGAGACAAGTCCTGGTTGTAGGCATCCCGACCTCGGTAATCGGTGTGCGAGCTGAGCTCGATGACCATTTCCGGGTATTTTTTCATCAAATCCAGAACCAGACTCAGGTCGGGTTCGGATTCCGGAGTGATTTTGTCGTCGTTGTAGCCGTACACGATGTTGTCCAAAAGGATAGGCTGCTCGGTTGTAATGGTATCGTATTCAGGCTCTTCTTTCACCTTGGTTTCGGGCCGAGCTTTCAGGAAGAATCTTTTTTCCAAAACCTTACTTTCTTTCAGCCCAATCGTGGAAACCTGTGCGCTGTCGGGGAAATACCCGGGCACGGTCACTTTGATTTTATAGGCTTTGTCCAAAGTCAAAGGGAAATCGAAGCGGTTGCCATCGGTATTGAGCTTTTGATCAACCGGCGTGATTTCGGTGGTTGCCACTGTTCCGAGGTTGGTTGTCCCACCTTTGAGTGGCTTTTTAGCAATGTCAAACACCCCTACGACCAGATCAGCTTTGATGCGTGGCACTTCAAATTCATAAATGTCGTCGCAGCAGGTTTTGGCACGTACGGAGCGGTTGGTGCCAGGGCGGTTGGAAGTAAAAAAGCCTTTGTAGCCTTCCCGATCCAGGGAAAAATATTGATCGTCGGTAGATGAGTTGTAGCCATTGCCCAGGTTGCGAGGTTCGCTCCACACCTGGCCATTCCATACCGTAAAGAAAATATCCTGCCCGCCATAGCCGGGATGGCCGTTGGAACTGAAGTACAAGGTACCGTCAAAATAGAACGGCGTCACTTCATCCCCAGGCGTATTGATTTTTGGCCCCAAATTGATCGGATCGCCGTATACGCCTTCACCTTTGTAGGAAGCATAATAGAGGTCCAAACCGCCTTGGCCACCATCCATATTGGAGGTAAAAAAGAGTACTTCTTTGCCAAACAGTTCACCAACTACCGGGTGTAGGGCCAAATATTCGCCATTTACGCCGGTACATTCTTCAGCAGCGCCCCAGGAATCTCCGCCACCCTGACTGAAGAAAATTTTACTTTCGGATACTTCATTGCCTTTCATCAGTGCACGCGTGAAGTACATGCGGCCGCCATCAGGTGAGAAGGACACAAAGGAGGTTTGATAACCCTCGCGGTTGATTTTTTGATCCAGCACTTCGGGTTTACCCCAGCCTTTATCGGTTCTGCTGGTTTTGTAAATTTTGGCCCCTTTTTCATCCGCAGAATCGGAAGCGATCACCACCTCATCCGTATCAAAACTGACGTAGTACAGGCTGCCATCGCGGTACAAGGAAGGAGAATATTCAGAAAAGGCGTTGCTCACGTTTTTGTCCAAAGCCTTGGGGGTCACCTTGGCTTTGGTTTTGGACATGGCCAACTCACAACCCGTCACTTCGTATTGCGCCAACTCCTTGAGTTTTTCGTCTTTGGTGGCACCGATGAATTTTTGGAACTCCTCCAATGCTTCTTCACAATCTCCGTTCATCTTGAGTGAACGGCCAAATTTGTAGCGCAGCTCGACAAAGTTGTTCTGTTTGTCTTTGCGCAACAAAGCCCGGTAATAACGCGCTGCTTTGGTGTAATCCCGCAGTTGGTAATTCATATCCGCCAATTGTGGCAGCAGGGATTCGTCCTCTATTTCCTCGTAAGCCTTTTCCAGCAGGAGGACTGCCTGATAGTAATTCTTGTCCGCCATTGCGGCCTCGGCAGCTTCCATGTTTGCTTCCCGGGAAGACTTGCGCAAGGGCTGAGCTTGCAAACTAAGCCCAGCAAAAAGGAGCAACAACAAAATTGAAAAATAACTTTTCATATCAACTAAGGATGTTAAGGTCAATTAAAGTCTTGGGCACAAGATGGAAGGTGGCACATTGGGCTTTTTGTACAACTTGATGATGTAGTTGGCTGCCAATTCAAAGCCACCTTTGATGCCCCGGTCGCTAGACAATTCGCCCAAACGCATGTCCCAAGAAGCACCAATGCGCAAGTCTTTGTGGTCGACACCCAAAAGCAGAATGGCGGCATCCCCCACACGGTACCCCAAGCCCGCATTGAAACGAATGTCTGGAGTCCACTTGTAACCAGCCATTACTTCAGGTACAATCTCGGTAGAATTGGCTACAGACTGAAACAAAAGTGAGGGTGAAATGCTGATTTTATCGGTCAGGTTTTTGGTGTACAAACCATGGAAAATCGTCCGGGTTGGTTTTTTTACTTTATTGGCGCGTTTGCCCGTTGCCGTGGTATCCCGACTGCCTAGACCAAAGCCATACTCCGGGCCGTTGATGTTCGCTGCGGAAACCCCTAGCTCCAACAAATCACCTTCTTTATTGGTCGATTTGAACATCAAGCCAACTGAAAAAGTGCGCGATGCCTGAGACTCGAAATAGGGGTTATCGGGATCCGTTGAGCCTTGTCCAAAACGTTGCCGGTCAGAACTCATTTGTCCAGTGCCACCACTTGGCCCCAGAATATCTTCTTCAAAACGCAAACTATCCGCCCGTACTGAATACTTGGTACTCCCGGTTGAAATCCCCAGAGTCAAGTGTTGATCACCTTTTTTGGTCAGTGCAAAATGGTAAGATGCGTTGATTGCACCTTGCTGTGCGGAACCCAAACGAGAGGTACCTGCCCGATCGCCATAAAATGAAAAGCCAGCGCCGACCCAGTCGTTGCGTTTTTTGCGAAAGCCTTTGACTACGGGGGCATCAATGAAAAAAGAACGGGTGGCGTAATCTTTGGGAAGAAACAACCACTGATCCCGATAAATACCACCGATCCTGGCGGTGCCAAAAAAAGCTCCGGCTTGGGCGGGGTTTAGGGTAAGGGGCGACATGTTGTACTGGGAAAAGTGAATGTCCTGGGCTCCCAGATGGACCGTAGTGCAAAGCAAAAAAAAGCAGCTCAGCCGGTAGAAAATTCTCATACGCTGGTTTTTAAACGGTAAGTTAGCGGTTATCTAGCGACCGCACAAACAAATAAACGCAGATTCGCTGGAATTATGGATTGTGTAGAGCCCTTTTAGTGTTTTTTTTTATTTATTGTCACCCATCAGCTAATCTTTATTGGAGGGAAAGGCTCAGTAGCGCTGGTGATTTTTGTAAGATCAATTTGCGCCATACAATGAAAATGGCCTTGGGGGCAAGCATCAAAACCAATTTTGGAGCAAGGGCGACAGCTCAGGTTTTTCACCTCAACCGTGGTATTTTTCTCCATCCCATCCGGATAAAACGGAGTCATGCCAAACTCGGGGATGGTATTGCCCCAAACCGAAACAATGGGCTTGCGCAAGGCCGCAGCGATGTGCATCAGCCCGGTATCGTGGGTAATGACTTGTTGGGCTTGGCGAACCAGCGATGCGGATTGGTGCAGGCTGTACTGCCCACAAGTGTTTACAACGTGGGAGCCCGCAGCCTGGGCAATTTGTTCCGCTGCTTGGCGATCATCGGGCCCCCCCAAGAGTACAATCGGCTGCTGGATGCCCTGACAAATTTCAATCAGTTTTTTGACGGGCAAACGTTTGGTCGCGTGAGCAGCGCCGATGACTAGGGCAATGTATTGGCCTGGTTGCAGGGCATTGCGCAGCTCGGGCGAAAGGTTTTGATCGGTAGCCAGATTGCGCAAAGGGAGTTCCTGAGCTTCCGGGATAAAATAATCCAGGCCTTGGCCGTCGTATTGAACGCCGAGTTTTTTGACCGTATCCAGATAGCGGTGTACAATGTGGGTGTGGGGCAATACATTCCATTTGAAGCGCACCATCAACCATTTTTGGAAGTTGATTTTATCAAAAGAACGGTTGGCCGTGCGCAACAGGAGTTTGACTTGTAAGCTACGCAGGTTGTGGTGCAAATCGATGACCCAATCGTATTGCTCGCGTTTTAATTCCTGGCTGATCTCCCCGATTTTTGATTTAATCGCATAAACCTTATCGACATTCGGATTGGCATCCAGGATGCTTCTGAATGGTTTTTTGGTCAAAAAATGTATTTCAGCCTTTAATTGCTGCTTCAGGCAACGCACTACGGGTGTAGTCAGCACAATATCCCCAATCGATGAAAAACGGATGATTAGAATTTTTATGGGCACAGTTTACAGGTTTATGGGTGATCTATCAGCCTTGTTCTACGAATCGATTTCATGGAATAGGCTGCGGCGAAACTACTGAACTAGTGAGAATTAAACCGTCAAATGAGATTAAATGATCTGCATCAATTCGTAAACTGGCAATAAACTTTCACCCTGGTAGTGTTTGCCTTCTTCCAGTCGCTCCCGGTGGGCAGCTAATAATTCTTCATCTTTTTGCATAAAACCCCAAAGTGTCTTCATCACTTTGCAAAATCTTTCAAAATCGTGGGTAGCTGGCATATCCGGGGTACCCAAGGCGCTGAGTAAGCGTTTGAAGCGGTCAAAGTTGTACAAACTGTATTGGTCTGGATACCGAAAAGCCAGGTAAAGCGATACGATTTGGTAACCGTCCTGATGAAAATGTTTGCCTTCCCGGCTACGGGGATGTTTTTCCAAAAATTCAGTCAGCAATTCATCACAATAAAAAACAAAGCGCCCTACCCTGCCGTCAACTTTTTTATTTTCGTCAAAAAGATCCTGAAACATCTGTTTGACGAAATCGGGCTGCATGCGCCAAAATTCCAACATCATCCGTTTGGGTTCATAGTTCTCGCGGTTCCACAAACGGCGGGTTTGAGTGTTGTTGAGACTACGATTGTACATCGATGCCGGGTCGGTGGACTCCAAGTTCCAGTTTTCTTGAAAGATTTTTTGCGACTCGTAAATGTAGAGGTGCTCCTCTTTGGCCTCGGAGGCTAGGTGCGTTTTGAATTGATCAAGTGCTTCTTGAATTTTTTTCAGTTGCATGGGCAAATCCGTTGTCCGTTCGTTTGTTTAGCGAACGAAAAAAATTGAACCCACAAATTTGGAAAAATTTTGAAAAAAGAAGCAGAAAAGATTCAGATTGTATTGTTCGTAGTGCCTCAATTCATCGAATAGGTGCGTAAAAAGCGCCAGAGTCGATCGTAGCGGTCGAGCACTAGTTCGGTTACCCCCAATTTTTTGAGTTGTTCGCGGTAAGCAATAGCCAAACGTTCAAAGTCGGGGCGCAAGCTCAGGCGGGCAATGGCGATGGCACGCATGCAACGGTGCAGGTGGTTGTGCAAGTAAAGTGTAGGTGTTTCCGGATCGGAATTGTAGAGGTTGTCGACGTTTTCGAGGCGGGTATAGCGCTCAAGGAAACTGATCCCTCGCGATAAAATCCCTTTTTGAATGGCGTTTACGGCAGGCATGATATCGGCTTCACAACAAATCGAAAAGCGCTGTATGGGTAGTTCAAATAATTTGCCAAGTGGTGTAAACAAGGTAAAATTGTTGGATTGCAACTCAGGCAAGCCTTGGGTAAATGGATGGGCCAAATCCTCCACAGCATCGTGCCTAACCCCCAGGTTTACTTCCAGGATATGGACATTATCACCTGGAATCCAATTCAAGATGATGCATTGGAAGCCAGTGGGTGTAACCCGACGGAATTGATTGAGCTGGGGCATAAAGAAATAATCCCGTTCTGCCAGCCGTTTCTTCAACTCTTCCTGGATCTGGTTTTTTAGCAAACTTGTTTGTTGTAAATGGAGGGCACTCATTCAGTAAGTTTAAATCCAAAACGAAGGTAAGTCTAATTTTTTAAAGCTATGTTAATTGAATGTAAAGCTTCGGAGGTAACATTCAAAAATTTGCTTTAATGTGCATATTTTCATGCATTTGCAGGCAAATAAAAAATTTTATTCCCATTTATTACGAAAAAAGCCAGGAGCGTACTCCTGGCCACCTATAAAACCCGACTGTTATAAAATGCAAAAACTAAAAACAGGAAAAAAAGACGATTGTAGTTCGAATAGAAGATTCTTTATTGGGATAAGCCTGTACTGAAGGATTTGTACTCAGTTTATTAGAACTTTAACTGGACAAATTCGTTCCTAGGATCAATTTTAAGCGTCTAAATGACGTTATTACCACCCACAGGTTCATGTAATCAATCTAAAAAATGAAAAAAATACTCTTGTTCAGCCTTTTGGCTATAAACGTAAGTGTGCTGAGTGCCCAAACCAAAACCAAGGTGGTCACTCCCCCCAGAGAAACTTCAGACCCTGCAACCAAAGCGGTTTTGGATAAAATGCGGGCCAAATACGAGGGCTACAAAACCCTGGAGGCTGATTTTTCACTGATTCTGGAAATGCCCGAACAACCTAAAGAAATTCAAAAGGGCAAACTCCTACAAAAAGGCAACAAATACAGGGTGAGTTTCAACCAACAAACGGTGATTTCAGATGGAAAAGCAGTTTGGATCATCCTGCCCAAAAACAAGGAGGTGCAAATCAACAACATGCCCGACGCCAACGACGATGAGAGCATTTTGTCGCCGCAGGCCCTGTTTCGCATTTACCTGCGCAAAGATTTTCTCTATTCCATCACCAACGAATATGCCCAGGGCAAACGGGTGATCCAGGAAATTGAGTTCAAACCTACCGACAAATATTCCGAATACTCCAAACTGCGCTTGAGCATTGATAAAAAGACCCTGGAATTCATCGAGATGAAGGCTTTTGGCAAGGATGGCTCACGCTACACCGTGGTGATGAACAACGTCATCCCCAACAAACCTCTGGAAGACAGCAATTTTGGGTTCAACAAAGCCAACTACCCTGGGTACCATATTGAGGATCTCCGAGAGTAGCAATGAGTGAATCAATTTTGTCCAGTAGTTTAAAAAAACGTAAAGTCTGGTGCTTTTCTTAGTAGTGGGGCAAAATAAATGTTCATTTTTCCTGAGCCAGAGGATTAGATAAGACACTTAAATTGAACCGTTTACTTATCTAATCCTCTGGCAAAATGAACATTTATTTTTTTCGCCCCTTCAAAACTCTTTACCTGTTAAAGCGTTTTTAAAGTACCTTTCGGTCGCAATTTTTAACCCATCAAAAAATCAAGCAAACATGGCTTTTGAACTTCCAGCGTTGCCCTATGCGTTTGACGCACTCGAACCCAATATTGATGCACGCACCATGGAAATCCACCACGGTAAGCACCACGCTGCCTATACCAATAACCTGAACGCCGCACTGGCAGGTACTGAACACGAAGGCAAATCAATTGAGTCTATCCTGGCCAATATCTCCCAGCTCTCTCCTGCTGTACGCAATAATGGAGGCGGTTATTTCAACCACAACCTATTCTGGGCCATCATGTCGCCTAATGGCAGCCCTACTCCTGCAGAAGGCACGGAGATTCATGCGGCAATTACTGCTGATTTGGGTGGTTTTGACACTTTCAAAAAAGACTTCGCCGCAGCTGGTGCTACCCGCTTTGGCTCCGGTTGGGCTTGGTTGAGTGTTGATGCAGATGGCAAGTTGTTCGTGAGCTCTAGCCCCAATCAGGACAATCCCCTGATGGACGTAGCGGAGAAAAAAGGAACACCCATTCTCGGCCTCGATGTTTGGGAACATGCCTACTATCTGAACTATCAGAACCGTCGCCCTGATTACATCGAGTCTTTCTTCAACGTAATCAATTGGGAGGAAGTGAATCGTCGCTACCTCGCCGCTAAATAAAAGTTGAAATGTTGAACAGTTGAAAAGTTGAAAAGAAGCTACCGCAGCGGCTTAGACAAGAGCATTGTCAAAATCGCTGCGATAGCCTAAACTTTTCAACTCTTCAACTCTTCAACTTTTTTCCCTCCCTCATATACTAATTTTT
This sequence comes from Saprospiraceae bacterium, assembly GCA_027488855.1. Classification (GTDB taxonomy): domain Bacteria; phylum Bacteroidota; class Bacteroidia; order Chitinophagales; family Saprospiraceae; genus Haliscomenobacter. The sequence goes on along the minus strand of JAIYAV010000247.1, from coordinate 6,103 downwards.
TCTCCCTCCACGTTTCTCCTTCTACACACACAATACACAGTGTGACCATTCAGGTATACCCATCGCTAGTATTTTGACTTCACTACCGCTGACACTGACGTTTACCCTACACTGTACATTCCAGCTAAAACCGTTTCTTTTTTACCCAAAACCGTCTCCCATGATCATCGCAGCTTTTTGCCTAATTTTAGTGCTTATTTTTGGTTCGAAATTATTGGAAAGAACCTAACACACGCTATTCACTTAGACACAAAAGGCCGCGCTCTTCATCGAAGGACGCGGCCTTTCTATTTATAGTTGTTTTTCTTCGCATTAATCCATTCCCAAATCCTTCCGCAACGGTAGATCCTTCAGGTTATTTTTTTGCCAATACGCCTCTAATAATGTATGGGTTCTTTTGGCAATGGTTTGGCGCATTTGTTTGTCCAACAAAGCCGGATGACTGTCCATCCAACCCTCGATCAGGTAAGGTTCTTTGCCCTGAAAAACGATCTCCAGCTTGCGCTCCAGTTCCGGGTAATTGAGTTGGTATACCTTTAAGTTGTTACCCTTAAACTCATTGCCCTGGTAATTTTCCAATTTTGCTTCGGCCATATATGCTTTAAAGGGCTTGTGCATCAGGCGGATGTACATGGCGCTGGGATAAACTTGCACCGTACCCAAGGGCAAGGCATCCGGCCCCATCCGCAGGCGGGTCCATACTTCGTCTTCCAGCAGGGCTTGCGGCAAACTCAAGTTTTGATCCGCTTCGTTTTCAAAATAGGAACGTGATTCTACCTTGTAGTTCTCTTTGTCTTGATTGATTTGCATGAAGGTTTGCCCGCACCAGTCCTGGCTGCTGCTGGTCACTTTAAGGGAATGCGGAAAACGTTTCAATTCCTCGGGCGTAAACACCGAAGTCATCACCGAATAGTCGTAAATCCCGGTGGTGAAGCGTTGAATGTTGTTGAGCTTGAGTACCGTGGTGGAATTCTTTTTTTGCCCCTGGTCATTTTTGACTTGTTTGTCGGTCAAAAAAGGTTCGGTCACGAATACCAGAACGGCCTCTCCCGGGTGAAGATCGCGGTAACGGTTTTGGGACAAAGTATAATGGTTGATTTCCGCCTTACCCTCAAACCAGTAAGGGCCTAAGCCAATTTTTCCTTCTTTTTTGACGGTACTAGCCCTGGCCGACAAGTCCTGCCGCCCCAATTGAGGCATACAGGTGAAAAACAAAGCCATGAGCACCAACATCCATTTCATCAATTTCATAATGCTTATTTTGTGTAGAAACAGCGTAAGTTCAGTTTTGCTTAAAAAAAGTTATCCTAAGCCATTATTTTACCCTACGATTTATTTAATCTAGTGGTTTCACCCAAAATATACTCGAATGAAATTGATGTTTTCGCTCTGCATCGCCCTGGGATTGGGCGCATTTTCATGGTTTGGTCCTAAGTCTACCAGCAATCAAAGCCTGGAAGGTGCCTGGAACACCGGACAAGGGGTGGTGATTTGTACCCCCACGTACCTGGCCTGCACCGATTTTTCGGTGGCCAACAAAAAATTCAAGGGCAGCTGGGGCGGCACCTATACCTGGGTCAAGGACAGTCTCAAAGTGCACCTGGAATTTTCAACTTACGACAAGGCTTCGGTAGGTAAGGAAAAAGTCTTCTTGGCCAAATTGAAAAAAGTGCTAATCCTCAAAGACCCGGCTACCAAAACCGAACAAAGCTGGAAAGCCATCCCCGAAGATGGCCCTGCTGCCCTCGCCGGACTCTGGCGCATCACTGGCCGCATGAACAACGGGCAATTGAGTGCTATGCCCCTTGCCGCACGCAAAACCATCAAAATTTTCAGCAAAACCCGCTTCCAATGGGCGGCCATCAATACCCAAACTGGCGACTTCTCTGGCACTGGCGGCGGTACTTATACCCTCAAAGACGGCAAATACACCGAAAATATCGAGTACTTCTCCCGCGACAGCACCCGCGTAGGTGCCTCCCTCGGCTTTGACGCTTTGGTCGAAGGCAACAAGTGGACGCACACGGGCAAAAGTTCAACGGGGAATCCGGTGCATGAGATTTGGGAAAAACAATAAAGTGAAAAGTGAAAAGTGAAAAGTGAAAAGTGAAAAGTGAAAAGTGAAAAGTGAAAAGTGAAAAGTGAAAAGTGAAAAGAATAATATTTTTAAATTTGCATTGCATCTTGTTTTTCGCCCTATAAAGTCTGCTTGTATGAATAAGGGTTCATTGAAAACCAAGAGCTATGCATTTGCCGTCCGCATTGTGAAACTGGCACAGTATCTTCAAACCGAAAAGAAAGAATATACCTTGAGCAAGCAAGTGTTACGCAGCGGCACAGCAATAGGAGCTTTGTATCGCGAAGCTGAATTCGGTCAAAGCAAAGCTGATTTTGTCAGCAAAATGAGCATTGCACTGAAAGAAGCCAATGAAACGGACTATTGGATTCATCTTTTGAAAGACACTGACTACCTAGAACAAAAAATCTTTGACAGTCTCATTTCTGATTGCAAAGAATTGATCGCAATGCTAGTGTCCTCAATTAAAACCACAAAAAGATAGACTCCCGATCGGCTTTTCACTTTTCACTTTTCACTCCCTAAGGCAGTTGTGTTAAGCGGAATTTTTTCCAACGCACCTTAATCCCGCCACCATCGTGGATTTGCAGGGCGATAAACCCTTCACCCTTGCCAATTTTTTCATCCTTGAGGTAGATCATCTGTTGGCCATTCAGCCAGGTGGTCACTTCATCGCCGATGACCTGGATTTTCATTTGGTTCCATTCGCCAGTTTTGAGGGCTTTTTCGGCTTCGGCGGTGGGTTGGATGAGCCAGCCACGGCCATAAGATTCGTACACGCCGCCGCTATGGCTATTCAATGGAGCCACTTCAACCTGCCAGCCGCTGATCTTCACGCCCTCGATGCTGGAGCGGAAAAAGACCCCGCTGTTTCCGTTGGCTTCTTGCTTGAATTGCAGGGTGAGGACGAAGTTTTTGTATTTGCCTGCGGTAGATAGGTAGCCGTAGGCTTTGTCGGGGCCACTTTCGCAGATCAGTTCACCTTTTTCAACGTACCATTTTTCAGTGCCGTGGATGTTCCAGCCACTGAGGTCTTTGCCGTTGAAGAGGGATACTTTTTTTTGTGCGGTAGCCAGTAATGGCAAGCAGGCAATGCAAACGAGTAGGTAAGTAAATTTCATGAATGAAAGAGATTGTAAGTAAGGTAATGAAGTAGACTTTATAGGGCAACCCTAATCTCGGGTGAATATAAGCGGGAATGGGGGAAAAAACAATTGCTGGTTTCTTTTCAATTCACAAAATTGGTCGAACAATTGGATTTATTGGATAGCTTAGTGCCCGCTTTAACTTGACTTGAAACCATCGACATGCAGCATCACCTAAGCTTTCTTCTCCTCCTAAATTTAGCGCTTGTTTGCGCTTTAAAAGCGCAAACCGGGGCCGCTCAGCTTATCCCCAAACCAGTATCTTGTCAGGAGCAAACTGGAGTATTTGGAATCCATCCATCCGTCCAGGTTTTTGCGGAAAAAGAATGGCAGGCCAGCGCGCAGTTACTGGCCCAGGAGATGAAGCTCAGCGTATCCAAAAGCAAGGGAAAAGCTGGCATTTTATTGCTCAAATCTCCTGAACTGCCCGCCTCGGGTTATGCGCTGAACATTACGCCACAAGGCATTGTCATTAATGCCTCCGATGAAGCGGGAAGCATCCACGGGCTTTTTACCCTGCTCCAATTCCGTGCGCTACAAGCCAATCCCAATCAAATTCCCTGTGCCAGCATCAAAGATTACCCTCGATTCAGCTACCGAGGCATGCACTTGGATGTGTCCCGCAATTTTTTTCCCGTGAGTTTCATCAAAAAGTACATCGATCTGATGGCTTTGTACAAATTCAACACCTTCCATTGGCACCTCACCGATTCGCCCGGCTGGCGTTTACAAATCGATAAATATCCACTGCTGAGTGCGCAAGCTGCATTCCGCACCCATGGCAGTTGGACGGAGTGGAGCAAAAACGGCAGTCGATTCTCACAAGAAGGGACTGCCGAAGCATATGGTGGATATTACAGCAAAGCCGATGCTCAAGAGATCGTGCGTTATGCCGCGCAACGAGGCATAACGGTCATCCCTGAAATCGAAATACCTGGTCACTCCTATGAAGTTTTGGCCGTTTATCCCGAGTTAAGTTGCACGGGCAAACCTTACCAACACCATGAATTTTGTATTGGCAACCCCAAGACCTTGCCTTTTTTAACCGATATTTTGAGCGAGGTATTGGCCATTTTTCCCTCCGAGTACATCCACATTGGTGGCGATGAAGCAGGAACTTCCGCCTGGAAAAATTGCACAAAATGCCAGGCCCTGAAAAAAGAAAAAAACTTGGCGGATGAACACGAACTACAAGCCTATCTGATCAAACAATTGGAAGCTTTTCTCAAATCAAAAGGCCGGAAATTGATTGGTTGGGATGAAATCATCAATGGAGGCCTTCCCCCCGATGCGACCGTCATGAGCTGGCGGGGCGAAGCCGGTGCCATTACCGCAGCACAACAAGGGCATGATGTGGTCATGACCCCAGGGGAGACCTACCTGGACGCCTACCAAAGCAATCCAAGCACCCAACCCTTGGCCATAGGCGGCTTTTTGCCGATTCAACGGGTGTACGCCTACGAGCCCATTCCGGCAGTGCTCAAGGAGAACGAGAAGAAACACATCCTGGGCACGCAGGGCAATTTGTGGACAGAGTTTATGCCCAACACAGACCACGTGGAGTACATGGCCTTTCCCCGGGCCATTGCAATAGCGGAAAATGGCTGGACTCAAAAGGAAGCAAAGAATTATCCCGACTTTCAGCAACGCCTGCAAGCGCATTATTTGCTTCTGCAACGGATGAATGTCAATTATTACCGGCCTTCGGCTTTTTTGGAAGTAAAAGAAGCCCCAGCCCCCGACAATAGCGGCAATGCGATCACCTTGATCAGCGAGATTTACCAGCCAGAAATTCGCTACACCACCGACGGCAGGACACCTTCAAGTAGTTCGGAGCGGTACGTAAAGCCGTTTGTAGTCCAGGGAAAAGCCAACATTCAAGCTGCTGTTTTCAAAAATGGAGTGCCATTGGGCAAGATCACTACCTATCAGGCCAATCATCACCGGGCGATTGGCAAAAAAACGATTTTCAACACCAGATGGAGTGACGCCTATCCTGCTCAGCAAGAAAACACCCTCACCAATGGCGTGCGGGGATCTTTCACCTACAGCGACAAACAGTGGCTCGGGTACCTCAAAAATTTTGATGTGACGGTAGACATGGGATCGGTACAATCCATTCAGGAAGTGGCCATTACCTTTATGCAACAAATAGGGCCGGGCGTTTTTCTTCCGGCTTATGTGGAAATACTGGGTTCCGAAGATGGGAGTAACTTTGTGCCCTTGAAAAAACTGGGACACGACGTTTCGCCAGAAAACCCGGAATTGTTGTTTAAAACTTTTGCATTCGAGCTGGAGCAGATCAAGACCCGGTACATTCGCGTCGTTGCTCCGAATGTACGTGGAGGCTTTATGTTTACAGATGAGATCGTGGTTTACTAGGTCTAGCAAAAGGCCACCTGATTACAACTCAAATAATTTTCTTTTTTTCCCTCCTGAAAAGCATGTATGAGCAGGTTGGGATATCACTAAAGCACCAGCAAAAAATCAGAATTACTAGCAATTTGATCCATTCTTCCATAAAGGCTTGGATTAAAAAGTGATCAAACAAAGGACTCTATTAAAAACAGTTAACTCACTCACTATAATACCTTTATGTAGTTTGAATTAAAGATTTTTTCACAATCCAAATGGACTCCTTTAGCCAAATGCCGATGCCTTTTTCGGATATGGTTACAGGATAAACGCCACGCTGAACATGGATGGGCTTAAGCAATTGTAAGCACGAATCAATAGCTGGAGTAGTTGTCCAGTCTTCATCCATTGAAAAATAGAAATCGGCAAAAAGTGCTTTCCAGGCAGCCGTTTGTGCAAAGGATGCATCAAACCTTAAACCGACGCTGTGCTCGTTTTCATTGAACAACAACTTTCCCTGAGCCTT